>NZ_JBSGZP010000707.1:0-3710 GCF_053611065.1 Streptomyces sp. NPDC054840 | reverse complement strand
GCTCGGTCCTCCCGGTCCGCTCCCGCGTCGGCGGTCTTCGGCCCGGGCTTCTTCCTTTCCTCCGGCAGGCCCAGGACGCGGACCGCGTACGGCGCCACGAGCGCCCCCACGGCCGAGGTGGCCGCGGCCGCCACGCAGGCGGCGCTCCAGCCGGCCTCCTCGTAGAGCACGCCCAGCACCAGCGGGCCGGCCACCACACCGGTCAGACGGGCGCTCTCGTACAGGCCCATGGCCCGGCCGGTCCGCCCCCCGGAGGCGGCGGCCACGGTCGCCTGTTCCACCGGGATCTGCGCGGCGAAACAGGCGGCGGCCACGGTCCACAGGACGGCGACGGCGGGCGGCGTGGAGACGACCGCGAGCCCCGCGGCGAACAGCGCGCTCGCCGCGAACGAGGCGACCATGGTCGGTGTACGGCCCAGTCGGCCGGTGAGGTGGTGCGCGTGCGCCGGCAGCAGGACGAACACCACGAAGCCGGGGGCGAAGACCAGCGCGATCTCGTTCGGGGACAGCTCCAGGTCCGTCTGCAGCCGCAGCAGCAGGAGCATCCACAGCCCCGCCTCGGCCGCGGCCGTCACCGCGGACACCACCATCAGCGGCAGCAGCCGGCGCTTCGCCGCACCCCACCGCTCCCGGTGCTCGCTCGCCCCCCGGGCCCGCTCCTGGCGGGGCCCGCGCAGCAGCGAGGCCGTGGCCACCGCGCAGGCGGCGCTGCCCAGCCAGAACAGCGGCGGATAGCCAGCACGTTCCAGCAGGGAGAACGCCACCAGGTAGCCCACGAAGGCGCCCTGGCCTTCCGCGGCCAGCAATCTGCCGTACGCGGAGGTGCCCTCGCCCTCCTGCGACCGCTGCCCGGTCCAGGCCCGCAGCGCGACCCAGAAGAGGGCCCCGCCGGCGCCGCCCAGGCCCGCCGCGACGAAGGCCACCACCAGCGAGTCGGCGAGCGCGTAGCCCGCGAACGACAGGGCGTAGAGACCCGCACCTGCCGCGGCCACCCGCCGCTCATCGAAGCGGTCGGCCAGCTCCCCGGCCAGCGGGCGCACGATCAGCGACAACGCCGCCTCGAAGGCGATCAGCGCGCCGACCACGGAGGCCCCGGCTCGCAGCGTCGACCCCGCCCACAGCGGCAGCAGGAAATCGAGCACCTCCGCCGGGGCGCTCGCGAGAACCGCCGCCGACAGGACCCGGCGCCCGGCCGGATCCGCGGGCGTCTTCGTCCCGGCGCTCACGCTTCGACGGCCGGTGGGCAGCACCCGGCCTCCGCCGTGTCGGACCTGCCGGGAAGGCACCCCCGGAAGCTGTGCTCCAACGCCATCGCCTCGTCCTCGTCTCGCTGTCGTCGTTCTGCACACCGTCGGTAGGACGCCGTCCGGCCCGCCCGGGTTGTCATCTCGCCGGTATCGCCGCCGCCGCGCGATCGCGGACCCCCGCTGTCGTCCATCCGTAGGACACGCCCGGCGCGCTGCCGCCCGCCCGGACCCGTGCGGGCCACATCGCTGTGGGTACGGTGTTGTCCCTGTTCGCCCGGTGGGCCCGCCGGGCTACCAATCAGTAAACAAGGGGACAACTCCTCTCACGACCGCAAAGAAACTGTGAGCCGTTCGTAGGGACTCGACAAAGAATCACCCGGGGCCGCTGACCGGGGGGACAGAGACCTTGGATACATGACGGGGTTACTGTGCAGTCGGGGATCCCCCTGACCTGGGGCGCCACAAGGGTTCTCCGGCGGATCGGCCCTCGCATCACACTCTGTGTGGGCAAGGTCACCACCGGGGAAGGGTCGAAAGGCCGTGTGGGCTGTCCCTAAACTCAGCTTGTTTCAAGGAGGGAGCCATCGTGCGCAAGGTGCTCATCGCCAACCGTGGCGAAATCGCTGTCCGCGTTGCTCGGGCCTGCCGGGACGCCGGGATCGGGAGCGTAGCCGTCTACGCCGATCCGGACCGGGACGCTCTGCACGTCCGCGCGGCCGACGAAGCTTTCGCGTTGGGCGGTGACACCCCGGCCACCAGCTACCTGGACATCTCCAAGGTCCTCCAGGCCGCAGCCGACTCCGGTGCGGACGCCATCCATCCCGGATACGGCTTCCTCTCCGAGAACGCCGACTTCGCCCAGGCCGTGATCGACGCCGGCCTGACCTGGATCGGTCCGCCGCCGCAGGCCATCCGTGACCTCGGCGACAAGGTGGCCGCCCGTCACATCGCCCAGCGTGCCGGGGCGCCGCTGGTCGCCGGTACGCCGGACCCGGTCTCCGGGTCCGACGAGGTCGTAGCCTTCGCCAAGGAGCACGGCCTGCCGATCGCCATCAAGGCCGCCTTCGGTGGTGGCGGTCGCGGCCTGAAGGTCGCCCGCACCCTCGAAGAGGTGCCGGAGCTCTACGACTCCGCCGTCCGTGAGGCCGTCGCCGCCTTCGGCCGCGGCGAGTGCTTCGTCGAGCGCTACCTCGACAAGCCCCGCCACGTCGAGACCCAGTGCCTGGCCGACTCGCACGGCAACGTCGTCGTCGTGTCGACCCGTGACTGCTCCCTTCAGCGCCGCCACCAGAAGCTGGTGGAGGAGGCCCCGGCGCCGTTCCTGAGCGACGCTCAGAACGCGGAGCTGTACGCCGCTTCCAAGGCGATCCTGAAGGAAGCCGGCTACGTCGGCGCCGGCACCGTCGAGTTCCTCGTCTCCGCCGACGGCCTGATCTCCTTCCTGGAGGTCAACACCCGCCTCCAGGTCGAGCACCCGGTCACCGAAGAGGTCTCCGGCATCGACCTGGTCCGCGAGATGTTCCGCATCGCCGACGGCGAGGAGCTCGGCTACGGGGACCCGGTCCTGCGCGGTCACTCCATCGAGTTCCGTATCAACGGCGAGGACCCGGGCCGCGGCTTCCTCCCGGCGCCCGGCACGGTGACGAAGTTCACCGCGCCGTCGGGCCCGGGCGTGCGCCTCGACGCGGGTGTCGAGTCCGGCTCCGTGATCGGCCCGGCCTGGGACTCGCTGCTGGCCAAGCTGATCGTCACCGGTGCCACCCGCGAGCAGGCCCTGCAGCGCGCCGCCCGCGCGCTCGCCGAGTTCGAGGTCGAGGGCATGGCCACCGCCATCCCGTTCCACCGTGCGGTCGTCTCCGACCCGGCGTTCGCCCCCACCGACGGCACCCCGTTCACCGTCTTCACCCGGTGGATCGAGACCGAGTTCGTCAACGAGATCCCGGCGTTCACGGCCCCGGCCGCAGACGACGTCGAGGACGAGCCCGGCCGCGAGACGGTGGTCGTCGAGGTCGGCGGCAAGCGCCTGGAGGTCTCCCTCCCCTCCTCGCTGGGCATGACCCTGGCCCGTACGGCCGCCGCCGGTGGCGCGAAGCCGAAGCGCCGCGCGGCCAAGAAATCCGGCCCGGCCGCCTCCGGCGACACCCTCGCCTCCCCGATGCAGGGCACGATCGTCAAGGTCGCGGTCGAGGAGGGCCAGCAGGTCAACGAGGGCGACCTGGTCGTCGTACTCGAAGCCATGAAGATGGAGCAGCCGCTGAACGCGCACCGCTCCGGCACCGTCGTCGGCCTCACGGCCGAGGTCGGGGCGTCCGTCACTTCGGGTGCCACGATCTGCGAGATCAAGGACTGACGTCCTGCAACGGGGTTTTCGGGGCTTCTGCCCCGGGGGCCCCGTTTCGCATGTGCGGCGCCGCTCCGGGGGTTCGGCCCCCGCACCCCGGCGCCTCACACGCCGGTCGGGGC
>NZ_JBSGZP010000706.1:0-3724 GCF_053611065.1 Streptomyces sp. NPDC054840 | reverse complement strand
GCGCGAGCCCCGCGCGGACGTCCTTCTGATCAGGCCTTGACGCGGGCGGTGTTGTAGACCTTCGCGGTCAGGTCCGCGGCCTGCTCCAGGGTGTACCCGGGCTTGTTCGCGAGCACGGAGGCCACGTCGGTGGCGGTGACCATGCTCAGGGTGCTGTAGTCGCCCCAGATGCAGATCGGGAGGGTGAACTGCTTGGGGCCCTTGGCCGACGTGTCCTTGATGGTGAACTTCGCTTCCTGGCACTTCATCACGGCGCCCTTGAAACCGGCCGGCGTGATCGCCTTGGGACTGCCGATCAGCTGGACGTCCGACTTGCCGTCCTTGGCCGCGTTCAGCTTGGCCATGGTGAAGTAGCCGTCCACGGCCTTCTCCGGGTCGGCGATCTCGCCGTAGAGGCCTTGGAAGTTGAGGCCCTTGGCCGTCAGCGGGTTTTTCGGATCACCGGCCGTGTAGGTCATTCCGACCCGGGCCGGGTTCTTGACGCCGGCCGCCTCGGCTTCCTTCTTGTCCTCGTCGGTGAAGGGCTTGTCCTCGTACTTCGCGTCCTTCTTGAAGTCGTCCACCGACTCCGGGGCGACCAGCTTGTAGCCCTTGGTGTCCGCGGAGATGTTGCCGCCCGCTCCGCCGCCCACGAGGTACCAGCCGCCGCCCGCGATCACCGCTACCGCGACGACCACGCCGATGATCAGGCCCGCCTTGGACTTCTTCGGGGGCTGGCCGCCGTACGGGGCCTGCTGCTGCGGGTAGCCGTACGCCGGGGTCGGCGGCTGCTGGGGGTAGCCCTGCGGGGGGACGCCCGGCTGCTGCGGGTAGCCGTAGCCCGGCTGGGGGGCCGCGGGCTGGCCGTACGGGCCGGGCTGGGGGGCGGGCTGGCCGTACGGGCCCGGCGGCGGGGGCTGCTGCCCGTACGGTCCCGGCTGCTGAGGCTGCTGTCCGTAGGGCCCTGGCTGGTTGTAGCTCATCCCGCGTCCCCCAATGAGGTTGCTTATCCGTTTCTCACATCCTGACGGAAGCCGGGAGCGGGCAGGGCGCCGGGCCCCTGGATTACCGGTTTCATGACTGGACTGTTACCGCTCTAAACTGTGCCCCGTGACCGAGAACACGCAGACACCCAGCAGCCCCAACTCCGAACTGCCGACCACGTACGCGCCGGCCGAGGTAGAAGGGAAGCTCTACGAGCGCTGGGTAGAGCGCGGTTACTTCGAGGCGGACGAGAAGAGCGAGAAGCCTCCGTACGCGATCGTCATCCCCCCGCCCAACGTCACCGGCAGCCTGCACCTGGGCCACGCCTTCGAGCACACGCTGATCGACGCCCTCACCCGCCGCAAGCGCATGCAGGGCTACGAGACGCTGTGGCAGCCCGGCATGGACCACGCCGGCATCGCCACCCAGAACGTCGTCGAGCGCGAGCTCGCCAAGGAGGGCAAGTCCCGCCACGACCTCGGCCGGGAGGCCTTCGTCGAGCGCGTCTGGCAGTGGAAGGGCGAGTCCGGCGGTCAGATCTCCGGCCAGATGCGCCGCCTCGGCGACGGCGTCGACTGGTCCCGCGAGCGCTTCACCATGGACGAGGGCCTCTCCGAGGCCGTCCAGACCATCTTCAAGAAGCTCTACGACGACGAGCTGATCTACCGCGCCGAGCGCATCATCAACTGGTGCCCCCGCTGCCTGACCGCGATCTCCGACATCGAGGTCGAGTACCAGGACGACGAGGGCGAGCTCGTCTCGATCCGCTACGGCGAGGGCGACGAGTCCATCGTCGTCGCGACCACCCGCGCCGAGACGATGCTCGGCGACACGGCCGTCGCCGTCCACCCGGAGGACGAGCGCTACAGGCATCTCGTCGGCACCGAGATCGAACTGCCGCTCACCGGACGCCGGATCCCGGTCGTCGCGGACGAGCACGTCGACCCGGAGTTCGGCACCGGCGCCGTCAAGGTGACCCCGGCGCACGACCCGAACGACTTCGAGATCGGCCAGCGCCACAACCTGCCGAACCTCGCCGTCATGGACGAGCACGCGATCATCACCACCCACGGCCCCTTCCAGGGCCTGGACCGGCTGGAGGCCCGCTCCGCCATCGTCGCCGCGCTGCGCGCCGAGGGCCGGATCGTCGCCGAGAAGCGTCCGTACACGCACTCCGTCGGCCACTGCTCGCGCTGCAAGACCACCATCGAGCCGCGTCTGTCGATGCAGTGGTGGGTCAAGGTCGGCCCGCTCGCCAAGGCCGCCGGTGACGCGGTCCGCAACGGCGAGGTCAAGATCCACCCGCAGGAGATGGAGAAGCGGTACTTCGACTGGGTCGACAACCTCCACGACTGGTGCATCTCGCGCCAGCTGTGGTGGGGTCACCGCATCCCGGTCTGGTACGGCCCGAACGGCGAGGTCGTCTGCGTCGGACCGGACGAGCAGCCGCCCACCGGCGAGGGCTGGACCCAGGACACCGACGTCCTGGACACCTGGTTCTCCTCGGGCCTGTGGCCGTTCTCCACGCTCGGCTGGCCGCGGCAGACCGACAGCCTGGCGAAGTTCTACCCGAACGCCGTCCTGGTCACCGGCTACGACATCCTCTTCTTCTGGGTCGCCCGGATGATGATGTTCGGCCTGTACGCGATGGACGGCACCCCGCCGTTCCACACCATCGCCCTGCACGGCATGGTCCGTGACGAGCGTGGCAAGAAGATGTCGAAGTCCTTCGGCAACGCGGTCAACCCGCTGGACTGGATGGACAAGTACGGTTCCGACGCGGTCCGCTTCACCCTGGCCCGCGGCGCCAACCCGGGTGTCGACGTCCCGATCGGCGAGGACTGGGTCCAGGCCTCCAGCAAGTTCGCCAACAAGATCTGGAACGCCACCCGCTTCGCGATGATGAACGGCGCCACGATCGAGGGCGAGCTGCCGCCCGTCGAGCAGCTGTCGGCCACCGACCGCTGGATCCTGTCCCGGCTGAACAAGACGGTCGCGCAGGTCGACGCGTACTACGAGGACTACCAGTTCTCGAAGCTCAGCGAGGCCCTCTACCACTTCGCGTGGGACGAGGTCTTCGACTGGTACGTCGAGCTGTCCAAGACGACCTTCTTCGCGGGTGGCGAGCAGGCCGAGGTCTCCGGCCGCGTCCTCGGCGAGGTCGTCGACGTCATGCTGCGGCTGCTGCACCCGGTCGTCCCCTTCGTCACCGAGACGCTGTGGACCACGCTGACCGGCGGGGAGTCCCTCGTCATCGCCGACTGGCCGAAGACCGTGTCCGTTCCTGGGGCTGACGCCCCGGGCGGCTTCCGGGACGAGGCCGCCGAGGCGGAGATCGCCTCCGTCCAGTCGGTGATCACCGAGGTCCGCCGCTTCCGCAAGGAGCAGGGACTGCAGGACGGCCAGAAGGTTCCGGCCCGTCTGGAGCTGGGCGCCACCGCGCTGGGCGCGCACGAGGCGGCCATCCGGCAGCTGCTGCGTCTCCAGCCCGAGGGTGACTCCTTCAGCGCCACCGCGACCCTCCCCGTCGCCGGCGGCACCGTCGCGCTCGACCTGTCCGGCACCATCGACGTGGCGGCCGAGCGCAAGCGCCTGACGAAGGACCTGGGCGCCGCGGAGAAGGAGAAGCAGCAGGCCGAGGCGAAGCTCGGGAACGAGGCGTTCATCGCCAAGGCCCCGGACAACGTCGTGGACAAGATCAAGGGCCGGCTCGCCAAGGCCGAGGCGGACATCGCCCGGCTCCAGGCGCAGCTGGACGGCC
>NZ_JBSGZP010000705.1:0-3729 GCF_053611065.1 Streptomyces sp. NPDC054840 | reverse complement strand
GGCCCTGAAGACGGGCCGCCAGGTCCTCGTGGCGGCCCGCGGCGCGTGCCACGTCGTCCTGGGCCCAGGCAAGTTCCCGGGCGAGGGCGTCCGTCTCGGCCCGGTCAGCGGCCCCGCCGAGCCGGACCGTAAGGTTCCGCAGGGCCGTCTGCGATGCGGCCAGCTGCGCCGCCGCCGCCGCGAGCAGGCTCCGCAGCTCGTCCTCCCCGCCCGGCAGCCGGTCCCACACGGTGACGGCCGCCGCCCGCAGCTGGGCCGCGTATGCGGTCTCCCGTGCCGCGAACTCGGCGCCCCGCGCCCCGGCCAGGTCCCGCAGCAGCGATTCCACCACGTCCCACGGAGGCATCGCCGCCCCGTCGAGACAGGCCTGCATACCCTCCGGATCCCGGCGCAGGAACTCCCCGTACCAGCCTGCCCCGGGATCCAGCCTTTGGGTCAATCCCCGTAAGTATCCCGAGAGTCGACTGATGGCCAGCGAAGTCGCGGTCTCCATGACCGCATTGGATCCCACTCGTGTTACGGGCGGGCTACGGGAGTCTCAAAGCTTGACGGCGATCGCGGTGTGCGGACGCTTGCCCCGGCGCGCCAGGGCGGCGGGCACGTCCACCACCCAGAACTGCCAGGTGTACTTCCGCGACATCAGCTTCCGCACCCGCCGCAGCCCCGCCTCGTCGAGCAGCCGGGCCTCGCCCTCCCGCGCCTGCGCCCCTTCCTCGACGCGCCCACGCATGTCGCAGGGGGTGACGGTGACCCGCCCGTTGTTGCGGATCCGCTTGACCTTCCACGAATCGCTGCGCGTCCACACGTACAGCTCACCCCCGTCGGCGACCGCCCACACCGGCGTCGCCACGGGCGTGCCGTCCTTGCGGAAGGTCGTGAGACTGACGTACCGCGCCCGGCCGAGCTGTTCGAGGTCCATACCGGCACCCTAAGCGCTGTCCCGCGGGCGGCGTGCGGGCCCGCCCGAACGGCAGGCCGGAGGCGCCCCGGACGAGACCTCAGGCGGGGACGACGGCGCAGCGGCGCAGCAGATCGTCCAGGGAGAGACCGAGCGCCGCGGCGAGGGCGGCGACCGTGAAGAAGGCGGGGGTGGGCGCCCGGCCGGTCTCGATCTTGCGCAGGGTCTCGGCGGAGAGCCCGGCGCCGGCCGCGACCTCGACCATGCTGCGGTTTCCGCGCGCCTCGCGCAGCAGGACGCCGAGCCGCTCGCCGCGCTCGCGCTCTTCGGGGGTGAGGGGGGTACGGACCATGTCCTCATCCTACCCCGGACACCAATAACTATCCCGTTATTTTTATACCGGTATAGTTATTGGCATGGTGAGACTGAAGACGGACCGAGAGATCGACGAGATGCGTGCCGCGGGCCGGGTGGTCGCCCG
The DNA here is from genome assembly GCF_053611065.1 of Streptomyces sp. NPDC054840. Lineage (NCBI taxonomy): Bacteria > Bacillati > Actinomycetota > Actinomycetes > Kitasatosporales > Streptomycetaceae > Streptomyces > Streptomyces sp. NPDC054840. The sequence goes on along the minus strand of NZ_JBSGZP010000705.1, from coordinate 2,350 downwards.
CGCCCTGGCCGCCGTACGGGAGGCCGCCGACGTGGGGGTGTCCCTGCTGGACCTGGACCGGGTGGCCCGCGAGGTGCTCCGCGAGGCCGGTGCCACCTCCCCCTTCCTGGGCTACCGGCCGCAGTTCGCGCCGGTGCCGTTCCCGGCCGTGGTGTGCCTCTCGGTGAACGACGCGATCGTGCACGGCGTCCCCGACGACTACCGGCTGCGAGGCGGCGACCTGGTCAGCGTCGACTGCGGGGCGCAGCTCGGCGGCTGGACCGGGGACGCTGCGGTCAGCTTCACGGTAGGCCCGGCCCGCCCCGCCGACCTCCGGCTGATCGAGACCTCCGAGGCGGCCCTCGCCGCCGGGATCGCCGCCGCCGTGCCCGGCAACCGGATCGGCGACATCGCCCACGCGATCGGGGCCACCTGCCGCGCCGCCGGCTACGGGGTGCCCGACGGCTTCGGCGGCCACGGCATCGGCCGCTCCATGCACGAGGACCCGGGCGTGCCCAACGAGGGCCCGCCGGGACGCGGCATGAAGCTGCGCCCCGGGCTGGTCCTCGCCATCGAGCCGATGCTGATCGCGGGCGGTACGGACGACTACACCTGCGACGCGGACGGCTGGACCCTGCGCACCGTCGACGGCAGCCGCGCCGCCCACTCGGAACACACGGTCGCGATCACCGCCGACGGTCCGCGGATCCTCACCGCCCTCTGAACCCACTCCTGTTACGCCGTCCGGACGGCGTTCCGAACCGCCGTCCGCACCGCCTTCGGACTGCCTTCCGAACTGCCCTGCGATCCCTACGGCCTCCCTTGCGGGTGGACCACCATCGCCGAGCCGCCGCCCCGGCGGCTGGTCTCCGCCGCCGCCAGCCAGCGCCCGTCCCGCAGCCGCTGCACTCCGGTCGCCGCGCCGATCTCCGGGTTCTGCCGGAAGCCGTGGCCGATCGCCTCCAGCTCCGCGCGCAGCGGGCTGCTCCACAGGCCCGGCTCCAGCTCGGTGGTGGTCTGGTTGCGCTGGCTGGCCCGCGGGGCGGCGATCGCGTCGACCAGCGGCAGACCCCGGTCCAGGTGGCCGATCAGGGTCTGCAGCACGGTGGTGATGATGGTGGCGCCGCCCGGGGACCCCACCGCGAGCACCGGGCGACCGTCCTCCAGCACGATCGTCGGGGCCATGGAGGAGCGCGGCCGCTTGCCGGGGCCGGGCAGGTTCGGGTCCGGGACCCCGGGCGCGGCCGGAGCGAAGGAGAAGTCGGTGAGCTCGTTGTTGAGCAGGAAGCCGCGGCCCGGGACGGTGATCGCGCTGCCGCCGGTGGACTCGATGGTCAGGGTGTAGGAGACCACGTTGCCCCAGCGGTCGGCGGCAGTCAGGTGGGTGGTGTTCTCCCCTTCGTACGTGGTCGGGGCGGCCTGGCCGGAGCCGCCGCAGGCGACCGGGTGGCGCGGGTCTCCCGGGGCGAGCGGGCTGGTCAGCGTACGGTCCGGCGCGATCAGGCAGCCGCGCGAGTCGGCGAACCGCTGCGAGAGCAGCTCGCGCGTCGGCACGTCCACCGCTGCCGGGTCGCCGACCCAGCGGCCCCGGTCGGCGAAGGAGATCCGCGAGGCCTCGATGAAGCGGTGCAGGTACTGCGTCTCGGACAGCTTCGAGAGGTCGGTCCGCTCCAGGATGTTCAGCGCCTCGCCGACGGTGGTGCCGCCGGAGGAGGAGGGCGCCATGCTGTAGACGTCCAGGCCGCGGTAGCCGACCCGGGTCGGGTCCTGCCGCTTGGTCGCGTACGCGCGCAGGTCGGCGGTGGTCAGGTCGCCGGGGCGGACCTTGCGGGTGGCCGCCGGGTCCACCGGGGGTGTGCGCACGGCCCGGACGATGTCCTCGGCGAGGGGCCCGTGGTACAGGGCACCGGTCCCCTTGCGGCCGAGTTCGGCGTAGGTGGCGGCCAGGTCCGGATTCTTGAAGGTGGAACCGACCACCGGCAGGGCGCCACCCGGCAGGAAGAGCTTCGAGGTGGCGGGGAAGTCCTTGAAGCGGTCCTGGTTGAGCTCGGTCTGGGCCCGGAAGGTGCTGTCCACGGTGAAGCCGTCGCGGGCCAGTTTCTCGGCGGGCTTCAGCAGTTTGTCCAGCGGGCGGGTGCCCCAGGCGTCGAGGGCGCTCCTCCAGGTGGCGGGGGTGCCCGGTACGCCGACGCCGCGGCCGCTGGTCTGGCCCTCCGCGAAGGGGATGGGGAGGCCGTTCTCCTGGAACAGCGCCTCGGTGGCCGTGGCGGGGGCGGTCTCGCGTCCGTCGATGGTGTGCACCCGGCGCGAGCGGGCGTCGTAGTAGACGAAGTAGCCGCCTCCGCCGATGCCCGCCGAGTAGGGCTCGGTC
>NZ_JBSGZP010000704.1:0-3733 GCF_053611065.1 Streptomyces sp. NPDC054840 | reverse complement strand
GGACCGCGAACAGGCCGGACTGGAGGCCGAACTGGCCCTCGTACGGGACGGCGCGCCCACCGTCGCGGCGCGAGCCCGCACCCTGGAGGACCGGGTCCGGATGGTCTCCGGCGCGGCCACCTCGCTGCGCCGGGCCGAGACCACGGCGGCCCGGCTGAAGGAGGCCGACGGCCAGCTCGCCGACGCCGCGTTCAAGGCCGGGTTCGACACCATCGAGGCCGCCGCCGACGCGGTGCTCCCGGAGTACGAACGCACCGCGCTCCAACATCGGATGGACGCCTGGCAGACGGAGGAGGCCCTGCTGGCGGACCGCCGTCGGGAGACGGGCGCCGCCGAAGCGGCAGCCCTGCCTCCGGCCGCACCGGATGTGGCCGAGGCCCGTGCGACCTCGGCCGCGGCGAAGCTTCGTACGGCGGGGTCGGCGGCCGACGCGGCCCGGGTGCGCTGCGCGGAGCTCGACCGGCTCTCCCGGCAGGCCGAGCAGGAACTGCGCGCGCTCGGCCCGCTGCGCGAGGCCTACGACCGGGTCGCCCGGCTGGCCGGACTCACCGCCGGCACCTCCGCCGACAACGAGCGCAGGATGCGCCTGGAGGCCTACGTGCTGGCCGCCCGCCTGGAGCAGGTGGCCGCCGCCGCGACGGTACGGCTGCTGCGCATGTCCGGCGGCCGCTACACCCTGGTCCACTCCGACGCGCGCGCCAGCGGACGGGGGCGCTCCGGCCTCGGACTGCACGTGGTCGACGCGTGGACCGGCAGTGAGCGGGACACCGCCACCCTGTCGGGCGGCGAGACCTTCTTCGCCTCGCTCGCCCTGGCGCTCGGCCTCGCGGACGTGGTCACGGACGAGGCGGGCGGGATGCGGCTCGACACCCTCTTCATCGACGAGGGCTTCGGCAGCCTCGACGACCAGGCGCTGGACGAGGTGCTCGACGTCCTGGACTCGCTGCGCGAGCGGGACCGCAGCGTCGGCATCGTCAGCCACGTCGCCGACCTGCGGACCCGCGTCCAGACGCAGCTGGAGATCGTCAAGCAGCGCGGCGGCTCCGTGGTGCGCCACCGGACGGCGGCGCTCACGGACTGAGCCCGGCGGGGCGGGCTGCGCCAGGGGCTGGACCGGGGCCAAGGCCGGGGCGGGGGCAGAGGCGGGGGCAGCGGCAGAGGCAGCGGCCGCGGGCTCAGGGGCTGAGCGGCCTGCGGGGCAGCGGCGAAGAGTAGACGATGCTCGTCGTCACCGGTCCGAGGCCCGAGATCCGGCCCGTGACCTCCTCCAGGTGCGCCATCGAGCGCGCCGCGACCTTGAGGACGAAACAGTCGTCCCCGGTCACGTGATGCGCCTCCAGGATCTCGGGGGCCGACTCCAGGAAGTCGTGGAACGGCTTGTAGTTCCCGTGCGGGTAGCGCAGCCGAACCAGCGCGAGGATCGACTTGCCGAGCTTTTCCGGATCCACCACCGCCGTGTACCCGGTGATGATGCCGGTCTCCTCCAGCCGGCGGACCCGCTCGGTGACGGCGCTCGCGGACATGGACACGGAGCGGGCGAGCTCGGTGAAACTGGCGCGGCCGTCCCGCTGGAGGGTTTCAAGGATCCGCCAGTCGGTGGCGTCAGGGGAATAGTCGGTCATGGGGCAGGTTTAGCAGGGGATTCCCCGGTCCGACAAGGAAAAGGCCGGGGGAAACCACTTCCGGCGATGATCAACGGATCGTAGATTTCTTGCCATGACGACACAGAGCACCTCCTCCGTCCCCGCCGCCACCAACCCCGTGCTCCGGGTGCCCCCGGCCTCCCCGGCCGCGGCGGCCGCGTACTTCGCCGCGAGCCTGGCCTTCCACGCGGACGTGTCGGATGTCGCCGCCGCCCTCAAGGCCCACCGCGAGCAGGGCGCCGAGCTCGGCTTCCAGCTCGTCGACTCCCGCTCGACCCCGTCCTGGGACCAGGCCCACGTGCCCGGGGCCGTCCACCTGCCCACCGCCGTCGTTCCCGAGCAGGCCGAGCGGCTTCTGGACAAGAACGTCCCCGTCGTGACGTACTGCTGGGGACCGGGCTGCAACGGCGGTACCCGCTCCGCCCTCGCCCTGGCGGAACTCGGCTTCCAGGTCAAGGAGATGCTCGGCGGCATCGAGTACTGGATCCGCGAGGGCTTCGAGGTCGAGACCTGGCAGGGCAGCCGGCAGCGCGCCGAGGCCGACCCCCTGACCGCACCGACCGGCTCCGACGACTGCGGCTGCTGAGGTGTGTGCCTTACAGGGCCGACGAGGACGGGCCGCTCCTCCCCCGGGGGATGAGCGGCCCGCCTGTCGTCCGTCGTCCGTCGTCCGCCGCCCCTCGTCCGTCGCCGGCGCGGCCGAGCCGTCAGAGCTTCGACAGCTCGTCGACCAGATCGTCCAGCCCCAGCGAGCCCTGCGACAGCGCCGCCATGTGCCAGGCCTTCAGGTCGAAGGAATCACCCTGCGCGGCACGCGCGTTGTCCCGGCCCAGCAGCCAGGCACGCTCACCCAGCTTGTAGCCGATCGCCTGCCCCGGCATCGACAGATAGCGGGTCAGCTCGCTCTCGACGAAGTCCGCCGGCCGGCCGCTGTGCAGGCCGAAGAACTCCTGCGCCAGATCCACCGTCCACTGCTCGCCGGGGTGGAACGGCGAGTCCGCCGGGATCTCCAGGCCCACGTGCATACCGATGTCCACGATGACCCGCGCCGCCCGCATCATCTGGCAGTCCAGGTAACCCAGGCGCTGCTCGGCGTCCTTGAGGTAGCCCAGCTCGTCCATCAGCCGCTCCGCGTACAGCGCCCAGCCCTCGGCGTTGGCGCTGACCATGCCGACGGTGGCCTGGTAGCGCGAGAGCTGGTCCGCCACGTGCGTCCACTGCGCGAGCTGCAGGTGGTGACCCGGCACGCCCTCGTGGTACCAGGTGGACACCAGGTCGTACACGGGGAAGCGGGTCAGGCCCATGGTGGGCAGCCAGGTCCGGCCCGGCCGGGAGAAGTCCTCCGAGGGGGACGTGTAGTACGGGGCCGCGGGGCCGCCCGGCGGGGCGATGCGGGACTCCACCTTGCGGACGCGCTCGGCGAGTTCGAAGTGGGTGCCGTCGAGGTTCCCGATGGCCTCGTCCATCAGCCCCTGCAGCCAGGCCTGGACCTCGTCCACACCCTCGATGTGCGTGCCGTGCTCGTCCAGGTGCTTCAGGGCCTCCCACGGGCCGGCGCCCGGAAGGATCTTGGCCGCCTCGGACTGCATCTCGGCGAGCAGCCGGTGGTACTCCGACCAGCCGTAGGCGTACGCCTCTTCCAGGTCCAGGTCGGTGCCGTTGAAGAAACGGGCCCAGCGGGCGTACCGCTCGCGGCCCACGGTGTCGGGCCGGCCCTCGACGGCCGGGGCGTACACCGAGCGCATCCAGTCGCGCAGTTGGACGACGGCGGCGGTCGCGCCCGCGGCCGCGGCGTCCAGTTCGGCGCGCAGGGAGTCCGGACCGGCGGAGACGAAGCCCTCGAAGAAGGGTGCCTCGGAGCCGTCCTCGCCCACCCAGGTCGTGAGCTGGCCGATCATGGTGGTGGTGGCGCGGGGGCCACCGTACAGGCCACGCTCCAGGCCCAGCCCGAGGCTCTCGCGGTAGCCGTCGAAGGCGGCCGGTACGGCCCGCAGGCGCTCGGCGATCGCCGCCCAGTCCTCGTCGGTGTCGGCGGGGGTCAGGGAGAAGATCTCACGGACGGAGTGCGCGGGGCTGTGGATGTTGCTGAC
>NZ_JBSGZP010000703.1:0-3739 GCF_053611065.1 Streptomyces sp. NPDC054840 | reverse complement strand
AGCCGCTGGTGGTCGCGCTCGTTCAGGTCGGCGTAGCTCTCCGCGAACCGTACGAGGGCCTGATCGAAGACGTCGCTACGGCCCAGGTACGCCGCGATCGCGATCCGGTCGCCGGACCGGGCGTGCGCCCGCGCCAGGGTCACGCCGCACAGGCCGGCGAAGACCCGCATACCGCGCGGCACCATCCGGGAAGGTTCGGCGATGCCCTTCCAGTCGCGCAGCTGGCGCACGTAGAAGTCCCGTTCGACGCCGTCGAGCCCGCGCGTCTGCTGCCAGCCGAGGAAGATGTCGCTCGCGGCCTGCATCAGCCGCTGACCGGCCACGACGCGCTCGCCGCCGGTGGCGTGCTCGCTGGGCCCCGCGTACGCGGCGAGCACCGAGTCACCGGCCTCCTTGGCCTGCAGGATCAGCGGGTCCTCGTCGTCGCGGCCCAGCAGCAGCACGATCCAGCAGCGCGTGCCGACACTGCCGACACCGACCACCTTGCGGGCCATGTCGACGATGGAGTACTGGTGCAGCAGGTGCCTGCGGTCCGTCTGAAGACTCTGCCCGTAGCGTTCGACGAGGTCCCGGATCTGCTCCTCGACCGCATCGTGCCCGTGACCCGGCAGTAGTTCGGAAGCCGGTGTGATCAGCTGCGGTACGGCGGCGAAGCGACGCCGGCCGTCGACCACCTCGGTGAGCTTCTCGAACGCCTGCAGGCTGTCGCGCCCGCGCGCCTTGCTCAGGGCCTCGGACATGTTCTTACGGCCGCGGGTGCGGAGCGCGCCCTCCGCCAGCGCCTGCAGCTGGGCCTCGTCCACCCTCGCGTACCAGACGTCGAGGGTGCGCATCCCGGCGAAAATGCGCATCTGCTCGCGGTAGCCGCGCACCGCCGACGTCACGATCTGCGCGCGCTCGCGGTCGGAGTAGCCGTTCTCCCGCCCGGCGATGACCAGGCTCGTCGCGAGCCGCTTGACGTCCCATTCCCACGGCCCCGGCAGCGTCTCGTCGAAGTCGTTGATGTCGAACAGCAGGTTCCGCTCGGGGGAGCCGAGCAACCGGAAGTTCAGCATGTGCGCATCGCCGCACAGCTGGGCCCGGATGCCCGAGTCGGGTGTGCCGGCCAGATCGCCGGCCATGATCGCGGCGGCGCCCCGGTAGAAGCGGAACGGCGACTCCGCCATCCGGCCGTAACGGATGGGCACCAGCTCCTGCAGCCGGGTGGCGGACTGCCGCTCGATGACATCCATCGGATCCGCCCGGCCGGACGACGGCTCGAAGTCTCCGTGGGCGGATCTGGGTGAGGCTGCCCGGGCTGCCCGGCCGATCACGGCCCGGTCCTCGGCGGAGGGCCCGGGACCGACGCCTGCCGTGGTCGCGGCCGTGGTCGCGGTCGTGGTCGCGGTCGTGTCGCGCATCGTCATCGTCGTTGACCTCCCGGCCACCAGGACCCCTGTCTCCCAGCATGGCACTCGCCCCGGACCGGTGCCCCATGGGCGCCGCACATCCCTCAGGGGCTCTCCTGCCGCAGGCTGTTCCGCTCGGGGCTGCCCAGCCGCCGGACCAGGTACGGCTCCTGTGCGAGGGCCGCGCCCAGGGTGATACCGACCGCGACGGCCACGCACAGCACGATCAGCCACGACAGGATGACGAACACCGAGCCGCTGGACCCGTAGGTGGCGAGCGACCGGTTGAGGGCCTTCGGTATGTAGACCCGCGCGCCCAGCGACAGCGCCGTCACCGCGGCGGCGGTGAGGAGGGCGCCGGGCAGTAGCGGGGGCCACGGGATCACCCCGCCCAGCAGGAGGTGCTGACTCCACCACCATGCCGCTGTCTGCAGGAGGAGTGTGAGGGGGATCCCGAGCCACAGGCCGAGTCCGAATCCGTCACGGACCGGACCCTGGAAGATCAGCAGGACCATCCAGGCGCCGATCCAGACGAACCAGCGCCCGACCGTGATCCGCGTCCCGCCACGCGGGATCTCCCACGCACGCCGGAACAGCCGCTGCATGGCACGGCTCACCGCGGTCGCCGACAGCAGCACGACCACGGCGCCGACCGCTCCCACCGCGTTGCGGATGTCCTCCTCGCCGGAGCCGTCGAACATGTCGTTCAGCTGGTCGTTCGCCTGGCCGGTGAGCCCGAACATCGTGCGTACGGACTCGACCAGCTGCTGACGTACGGCCTCCGGGGCGAACGAGGCGACGACGAAGAGCAGGGGCACGGCGGTCAGGAAGCACTGGGCGGCCAGTCGGGTGGCCGAGTCGAAGATGTTCACGCCGACCATGCGCTCCGTGACATGGGTGATCACGGGGAACCGGGTCTCGGCCCGCTCCTGCAGTTGCCTGCCGGCCGCAGCCAGCTCCTGGGAGCGCTTGCGCCACCGTGCCCTGCGCTCCGGCCACATCAGCGGCCCGCAGCGGAATGCGGCACGGACGGCGGATGCCGGGTCGTCGTCATGGCGGCCTCCTTCGTCTGCGTCCAGGTTGGTGGACGCGGCCGGGGGCGGCATCTCGATGGGCAAAAGGTGTCGGTGCCCGGTCGGCGTGAGTAGTGTCGAATGTCGTCACACGATGGGGAGCGCCATGGTCCTCGACCTCATGCTCATCGCACTGGCCATCGCCCTGCATCCGCTCCCCATGATGGCGTTCATCCTGGTGGTGTCCTCGACCAAGGGAGTGTGGAAGGGGCTGGCCTTCCTCCTGGCCTGGCTGGCCAACCTCGTCGTGGTGATCGCGATCGTGCTGGCGCTGACCGGTGGCGAGCCCCCGTCACCCCGTTCCCCGCCCGGCGTGGCCGCTCTCGCCCTCAAGCTGACCATCGGGGTGGGCCTGATGGTCTACGGAGCGCGCCGCTACCGCCGTATGAAAGGGAAGGCTGCCCGGGACGCCAGCGTGGAGCCCTCCCGCGTGGAGGTCGGCTCGGTGTGGGCCGCGGCGGGCCTGGCCGTGCTGATCCAGCCGTGGGGCATGGTCGCGGCGGGCGCGACGACCGTGATCGAGGCCGACACCTCGCACGCGACCACGTTCATCGCCCTGTTCGGCTTCTGCCTGCTCGCCAGCTCGGGCCTGCTGGCCGCGGAGCTGTACATGGTGTTCGCACCGGAGGCCGCCCAGGAGCGGCTGCTGCGGATGCGTGCGTGGATGGAGGGCCACAAGGACGAGGCCATCGTGTTCGTCTGTCTGCTGCTCGGGATATGGCTGACCGCGCAGAGCATCTACGAGCTGACCGGCTGACCGGCTGACCGGCTGACCGGCTGACCGGTTGGCCGGACCCGCGGGCCGACCGGCCGTCGGCGGGACCGGCCAGACGTGCGGGGGCGCGGGCCGCGTGCTGGAATGAAGAGACCTTCCTCCCTCTCCGACAGGAGCTGCCATGAGCAGCGAGACCGAGCCGCGAACCGATTTCGGCGACATCGACGAACTCGGCCCGGTCGACTACATCGTGGTCGAGTTCCCGGGCAACCGTATGACGGGCGAGGGGTTCCCGATCCTCGTCGACCTCGTCGACCGGGGCATCATCCGCATCTTCGACTTCGCCTTCATCCGTAAGGAGGAGGACGGCACGGTGACCGCGCTGGAGCTCCAGGACCTCGGCGGCGAGATCGATCTCACCGTGTTCGACGGAGCGTCGTCCGGCCTGCTCGACGGCGGTGACATCCAGGAGGCCGCCGCCGCCCTGGAGCCCGGGAGCTCGGCCGGGGTCATCGTCTACGAGAACACCTGGGCGGCGCCCTTCGCCCGTGCCCTGCGACGCG
>NZ_JBSGZP010000702.1:0-3739 GCF_053611065.1 Streptomyces sp. NPDC054840 | reverse complement strand
GGGCATCCGTGCGTGCATGTACGGCGTACTCATGTACGGATATGCGCCCGTATGTGATGTGTGGCCGTCAGGCCGTGCGTACATGTATGACAAAGGTGTGACTCCCTCGGTACGGCCCGATGACCGTGGCCGGGGGCGGAACATTAGACTCGACAGACCAGCAAGCAACTGCAAGGAGGCACGGGTGCTGCTGACCCGCATCAAGGGACCGCGCGATCTGGACCGGCTCAGCCAGGAGGAGCTCGACCAGCTCGCGGCCGAGATCAGGTCCTTCCTCGTCGACGCCGTCTCCAAGACCGGCGGGCACCTCGGCCCCAACCTCGGGGTGGTCGAACTGACGATCGCCCTGCACCGGGTCTTCGACTCGCCCAAGGACAAGGTCCTCTTCGACACCGGCCACCAGGCCTACGTCCACAAGCTGCTCACGGGCCGCCAGGACTTCGCCGGCCTGCGCACCAAGAACGGTCTGTCCGGCTACCCTTCGCGCGCCGAGTCCGACCACGACGTGATCGAGAACTCGCACGCCTCCACCGTGCTCGGCTGGGCCGACGGCCTGGCCAAGGCCAACGAGGTGCTGGGCCGCGATGACCACCACGTCGCCGCCGTCATCGGCGACGGCGCGCTGACCGGTGGTATGGCCTGGGAGGCGCTGAACAACATCGCCGCCGCCAAGGACCGCCCACTGGTCATCGTGGTCAACGACAACGAGCGCTCGTACGGCCCCACCATCGGCGGCCTCGCGAACCACCTGGCCACCCTGCGCACCACGGACGGCTACGAGCGCTTCCTGGCCCGCGGCAAGGAGATCCTGGAGCGCACCCCGGTCGTCGGGAAGCCGCTCTTCGAGACCCTGCACGGCGCAAAGAAGGGCCTCAAGGACTTCATCGCCCCGCAGGGCATGTTCGAGGACCTCGGCCTCAAGTACATCGGGCCCATCGACGGCCACGACATCGAGGCCCTGGAGTCCGCCCTGCAGCGCGCCAAGCGCTTCAGCGGCCCGGTCATCGTGCACTGCCTCACCCAGAAGGGCCGCGGCTACACCCCGGCCCTGGAGCACGAGGCGGACCGCTTCCACGCGGTCGGCGTGATCCACCCGGACACCGGCCTGCCGGTGAAGACCGCCGCCGCCAGCTGGACCTCCGTCTTCGCCGACGAGATGGTCAAGCTCGGCCACGAGCGTGAGGACATCGTCGGCATCACCGCCGCCATGCTTCACCCGGTCGGCCTCAACAAGTTCGCCGAGGCCTTCCCGAACCGGATCTACGACGTGGGCATCGCCGAGCAGCACGGCGCCACCTCGGCGGCGGGCCTGGCCACCGGCGGGGTCCACCCGGTCTTCGCGGTGTACGCGACCTTCCTCAACCGCGCCTTCGACCAGGTCCTGATGGACGTGGCCCTGCACAAGTGCGGGGTCACCTTCGTCCTGGACCGCGCCGGTGTCACCGGCGACGACGGCGCCTCCCACAACGGCATGTGGGACATGTCCATCCTGCAGGTCGTACCCGGCCTGCGGCTCGCCGCGCCGCGCGACGCCGAGCAGCTGCGCGCCCAGCTCCGCGAGGCGGTCGAGGTCAAGGACGCACCGACCGTCGTGCGCTACTCCAAGGGCGTCGTCGGCCCGGCCGTCCCGGCCGTCGGCCGGATCGGCGGCATGGACGTCCTGCGTGCCCCGGGCGCCGAGGTCACTCGGCCGGACGTACTGCTCGTCTCGGTCGGTGCGCTCGCCCCGATGTGCCTGGAGATCGCCGCCCTGCTGGACAAGCAGGGCATCTCCACGACCGTGGTCGACCCCCGCTGGGTCAAGCCCGTGGACGAGGCCCTGGCCCCGCTCGCGGACCGGCACCGCGTGGTCGTCACCGTCGAGGACAACGGCCGTACCGGCGGTGTGGGCTCCGCCGTTTCGCAGGCCCTGCGGGACGCGGGTGTCGACGTACCGCTGCGCGATTTCGGTATCCCGCAGCGCTTCCTCGACCATGCCCTCCGCAAGGAGATCATGGCCGAGATCGGCCTGACCGCGCCGGACATCGCCCGGCAGGTCACCGGCCTGGTCGCCAAGCTGGACGGCCGCTACGACAGCGAGCCGGCCGCCGCCGTCGACTAGTCCGGAACCGCCGCGCGCGCCCTTCGTAGATCGACGCGCGGTTGCACGTCACGGGCCGGGAGATCACTCTTGAGGAGTGGGCCTCCCGGCCCGTTCGTGCGTCGTCACCTCTCGGAGGCGTCGGTGAGCAAGGATCTGAACAGCCCGTTCCGTACCAAGACGGTGGAGCAGTCCATCCGCGACACGGAGGAGCCCGAACACGCGCTCCGCAAGTCGCTCTCCGCCTGGGACCTCACGGTCTTCGGTGTGGGCGTCATCATCGGCACCGGCATCTTCGTCCTCACGGGCATCGCCGCCCGGAACAACGCCGGTCCCGCCACCGCCCTGGCCTTCGTGGCCGCGGGCATCGTCTGCGCCCTCGCGGCGCTCTGCTACGCCGAGTTCGCGTCCACCGTGCCGGTGGCCGGATCGGCATACACGTTCTCGTACGCCTCGATCGGCGAGCTGCCCGCCTGGATCATCGGCTGGGACCTGGTGCTGGAGTTCGCACTCGGCACCGCCGTCGTCGCGGTCGGCTGGTCCGGGTACGTGCGCCACCTCATGGACACCAACCTGGGCTGGACGCTGCCGACCTCGCTGTCCGGACCCGATGCCGGCGGCGACTTCGACCTGCTGGCCTTCCTGCTGGTCCTGGTGCTGACGGGGATCCTGGTCGTCGGGACGAAGCTCTCGGCCCGCATCACTGCGGTCGTCGTCGCCATCAAGGTCACGGTCGTGCTGCTGGTCATCATCGCGGGCCTGTTCTTCATCAAGGCCGACAACTACTCGCCGTTCATCCCGCCGGCCCAGCCACAGGCCGAGGGTGTCAGCGGCTGGCACTCGCCCCTGGTCCAGGTTCTCTTCGGCTACGCGCCCACCAACTTCGGTGTCATGGGCATCTTCACGGCGGCCTCGCTCATCTTCTTCGCCTTCATCGGCTTCGACGTGGTGGCGACGGCGGCCGAGGAGACCAAGAACCCCCAGCGCGACATGCCGCGCGGCATCCTCGGCTCGCTGCTGATCTGCACGGTGCTCTACGTCGCCGTGACCCTGGTCGTCACGGGCATGCAGAAGTACTCGGAGATGTCCCCGACCGCGCCGCTCGCCGAAGCCTTCAAATCGGTGAACCAGCCGTTCTTCTCGGGCGCCATCAGCCTCGGCGCGGCCGTCGGTCTGATCACCGTGTGCATGATCCTGCTGCTCGGCCAGACCCGCGTGTTCTTCGCGATGAGCCGCGACGGACTGCTGCCGCGGGTCTTCTCCGTGACGCACCCGAAGTACCGCACCCCCTACCGGGCGACCCTGCTGCTCGGCGGGGTCATCGCGGTCGTCGCCGGTTTCACCAGCCTGGAAACACTCGCGGAACTGGTGAACATCGGCACCCTGTTCGCCTTCGTGGTGGTCGCGCTGGGCGTGATCGTCCTGCGCAAGACCCGCCCCGACCTGCACCGGTCCTTCCGCACCCCGTGGGTGCCGTTCGTCCCGATCCTGTCGATCGCGGCCTCGCTCTGGCTGATGCTCAACCTGCCGGCCGAGACCTGGGCGCGCTTCGGCATCTGGATGGCCATCGGGATCGTCGTCTACTTCCTCTACGGCTACCGCAACAGCCGTCTGCACAAGGTCGGCCAGAACGCGGAGTTCTGAGCACGGGCCGTACCC
>NZ_JBSGZP010000701.1:0-3746 GCF_053611065.1 Streptomyces sp. NPDC054840 | reverse complement strand
CCTCAGCCGGATCCGGGAGCACCGGCTGCCGCCGCCGTGCCACGGGCCAGCCGGAACAGCACGTTCGGACGCAGCGGTCCTTCGGGCGCGTCGGGGTCGTCGAAGTCGTCGGCCGGATTCCGGGTCATCCCGATCCTCCGCATCACCGCCTGGGAGCGGAGGTTGCCGGCCGTGGTCACGGCGAGGATCTCGGGGAGCCCGAGCGTGTCGAAGCCGTGGGCCAGGACCGCCCGCGCGGCCTCGGTGGCGTAGCCCAGTCCCCAGGCGGCCCGGGCGAGTCTCCAGCCGATCTCCACCCCGGTGAACGGCATACCGTCGTCCACGTGGTCCATGCCCGCGAAGCCGATGAACTCACCCGTGGCCCGCACCTCTACGGCCCACCAGCCGTAGCCCCGCCGGTCGAACGCGGCCCGGAACCGCACCATGGAGGCCTCGCTCTGCTCACGGGTGAGCGGGTCGCCCAGGTGCTGCCGCACTTCGGGGTCGGCGTTCATCGCCGCCCAGGGATCGAGGTCGGAATCCCGCCAGAGGCGCAGGACGAGGCGGTCGGTGGGGAGTTCGGTCATGCCTCCCACCCAACGTGTCCTCCCGCCACGAGGCAATTCCTTTTCCCCGCGGCGGAACCGGACAGCCCTCAGGCCTTGGCCCGGCGGCTCACACCCAGCCGGTCCTGGACGGCCTCGACCGATCCCGTCTCCGGTACGCCCTCCGGTACCGCCGGGCGTCGCACGACGAGGACCGGGATGCCGGCCTCGCGGGCCGCGGCCAGTTTGGGGGCGGTGGCCGAGCCGCCGCTGTCCTTGGTGACCAGGACGTCGATCCGGTGCCGGGCGATCAGCTCCCGCTCGTCGTCGAGGGTGAACGGGCCCCGGGCGAGCAGCACTTCGAGCTGCGGCGGAGCCGGCGCCGCCGGGGGGTCCACCGAACGCACCAGGAACCAGGTGTCGGTGAGGTGCGCGAAGGTGTGCAGGCCCATCCGGCCGGTGGTCAGGAACGCGCGGGAGCCGAGGCCGGGCAGCAGCGCGGCCGCATCGGCGAGGGAGTCCACGAAGGCCCAGTCGTCACCCGGCTCCGGCGTCCAGCCGGGGCGCCGCAGCGCCAGCAGCGGGACGCCCGTGAGGGCCGCCGCATCGGCCGCGTGGAAGCTCATCCGCTCCGCGAAGGGGTGGGTGGCGTCGACGACGTGCGTGACGCCGTGGGCGACGATCCAGGCCGCGAGGCCCGCGACGCCGCCGAAGCCGCCGATGCGGGTCTCGCCGGGCGGGAGCACCGGCGAGGCGACCCGGCCCGCGAGCGAGGTGGTCACGTGGCAGGAGGGCTCGGGCGCCAGCGCCTCCGCAAGGCGGCGGGCCTCCGTCGTGCCGCCCAGGATCAGGACGTGATGACGGGCCGACCGGAGGCCCGGCTCAGCAGACATGCCGGTCGCGCTCGGGCGAGTACAGGTGGCTGTCGCGGAACTGCTCCGCGCCCAGCGTGCGGCCCACCACGATGACGGCGGTGCGCGCCAGGCCGTGTTCCTTCACCTGTGCGGCGATGTCGGACAGGGTGCCGCGCAGGATCAGCTCGTCGGGGCGGGAGGCCATCGCCACGACCGCCACCGGGCACTCGGCCCCGTAGTGCGGCAGCAACTCGTCGACGACCCGGTCCACGTAGCGGGTGGCCAGGTGCAACACCAGCAGCGCGCCGCTGCGTCCCAGCGTGGCGAGGTCCTCGCCGGGCGGCATCGGGGTGGCCTGCTGGGCGATCCGGGTCAGGATCACCGTCTGCCCGACGGTGGGGACGGTCAGTTCCCGCTTGAGGGCGGCCGCCGCCGCGGCGAAGGCCGGGACGCCGGGGACGACCTCGTAGGGGATGCCGGCGGCGTCGAGCCGCCGCATCTGCTCCGCGACCGCGCTGAAGATCGACGGGTCGCCGGAGTGCAGCCGCGCCACATCCTGGTCCGCCCCGTGGGCCCGTACGCACTCGGCGATGATCTCGTCGAGGTTGAGCTGCGAGGTGTCGACCAGGCGGGCGTCCGCCGGGCACTCGGCCAGCAGTTCGCGCGGCACGAGGCTGCCCGCGTACAGGCAGACGGGGGCGGCGGCCAGGGTCCGGGCGCCGCGCACCGTGATCAGGTCGGCGGCGCCGGGGCCCGCACCGATGAAGTACACGGTCATGTTCGATCCTTCTCCTCGGTCGACCCGGAGGTCGAGCCCTCCGACTTCGTCACTGACCACTGGGTGACCGGCATCGCCTGCCGCCAGCCCGTGAAGCCACCGACCGGCACGGCGTGCGCGACGGCGAGCTTCACCAGTTCGCCGCCGTGGCGCCGGTAGCGCTCGGCGAGCACAGCCTCCGACTCCAGGGTGACGGTGTTGACCACGAGCCGGCCGCCGGGGGCCAGCGCGTCCCAGACCGCGTCCAGCAGGCCGGGCGCGGTCAGCCCGCCGCCGATGAACACGGCGTCGGGGGCCGGCAGCCCGGCCAGGGCCTCCGGTGCGGCGCCGATGACCACGCGCAGGCCGGGGACGCCGAGCGTCGCCGCGTTACGGGTGATGCGCCCGGCCCGCTCCGGGACGCGCTCCACGGCCACCGCCCGGCACGAGGGGTGCGTACGCATCCACTCGATGCCGATCGAGCCGGAGCCGCCGCCGATGTCCCACAGCAGCTCGCCGGGGGCCGGGGCCAGCGCGCACAGGGTCGCGGCCCGGACATGACGCTTGGTGAGCTGCCCGTCGTGTTCGTACGAGGCGTCCGGGAGGCCCGGGGTCGCGCCGAGGCGCGGCGCGTTGTGGGCCGGGTCGCGGCGGCAGTCGAGCGCGACCACGTTCAGGGGGTCGCCGGGCGCGTGGTCCCAGCCGTCGGCGTGGCCCTCGTACGTGTCCTCGCGCTCGGACCCGAGCTGTTCCAGCACCCGCATCCGGCTCGGGCCGAAGCCCCGCTCCCGCAGCAGTGCGGCGATCTCGCCCGGGGACGCCGCTCCGGCGCTGAGTACCAGCACCCGGCGCCCTTCGTGGAGCGAGGCCGCCAGCCGGGCCACCGGGCGGCCGACCACCGTGACCACCTCGGTGTCCTCCACCGGCCAGCCCAGGCGGGCGCAGGCGTAGGACCCCGACGAGGGGTGCGGGTGGACCCGCAGCGACCGGGGCCCGAGCTCCTCGGCGAGGGCGCGGCCGATCCCGTAGAACATCGGGTCCCCACTGGCCAGCACCGCGATGCGGCGGCCGGCGTGCTCGGCCATCAGCTTCGGCACGGCGGGCCGCAGCGGGCTGGGCCAGGCCACCCGTTCACCGGCGCAGTCGGCGGCCGGCAGCAGGTCCAGCTGGCGCGGGCCGCCGATCAGCACCTCGGCCGAGGCCAGCGCGGAGCGGCCGGCGGCGGAGAGCCCGGCCCAGCCGTCCGCGCCGAGGCCGACGACCGTCACGGACATGGGGGGCGGCGGGGAGCTCACTGCGCGGTTCCTCGGGGACGGAGTGGGGAAAGCGGGCGGACCCGCAGCCTACTGGCCTGGGAATCCGGGGCCGGAGCCGCCCTGGGCCGTATCCGCGTCTTCGCGCACACGGCCCAGGCCGCCGGTACCCGCCGGACCCGTTCGGAATACCCTCGGTGACCCACTGCCTCACGAGGGAGCCGCCATGCCGGGCTGGAACGCCACGCACATCCCCGACCAGAGCGGCCGCAGCGCCGTCGTGACCGGGGCCAACAGCGGGATCGGGTACGTCACCGCCCGCGAGCTCGCCCGGCGCGGCGCCTCGGTGGTGCTGGCC
>NZ_JBSGZP010000700.1:0-3777 GCF_053611065.1 Streptomyces sp. NPDC054840 | reverse complement strand
CCCCCTCGGGGGTGGCCGGTTGTGGTGTCAGTACCTTGTGGCGCTCCTGAGTCAGGTCGCCGCGCTCCAGGTCCACGGGAGCGCCCTTGATCCCGGTCCCGCCGATGTCCACGCCGAAGATCTGCATGGACATACCGTACGAAAGGAGTTACTTGTCGGCGACCAGTTCGGCAGCCTCGGCACGCAGGTCGCGACGGAGTTCCTTCGGCAGCGAGAAGACGATCGACTCCTCGGCGGTCTTGACGATCTCCACGTCGGCGTAACCGCGCACCGTCAGCCACTCCAGGACCTCCTCGACCAGGACCTCCGGCACCGAGGCACCCGAGGTGAGGCCGACGGTGGTGACGCCCTCCAGCCAGGCCTCGTCGATCTCGGCGGCGAAGTCGACCAGGTACGCGGCCTTGGCGCCGGCGTCCTTGGCGACCTCGACGAGCCGGATCGAGTTCGAGGAGTTCTTCGAGCCGACCACGATGACCAGGTCGGAGTCGGCGCCCATCACCTTGACGGCGGCCTGCCGGTTCGAGGTGGCGTAGCAGATGTCGTCGCTCGGCGGCGAGACGAGCAGCGGGAACTTCGTCTTCAGCGCGTCGACCGTCTCCATCGTCTCGTCGACCGAGAGGGTGGTCTGGGAGAGCCAGACGACCTTGGACTCGTCACGGACGGTGACCTTCTCCACGTCGTGCGGGCCGTCGACGATCGTGATGTGGTCCGGGGCCTCGCCGGAGGTGCCGATGACCTCCTCGTGGCCCTCGTGGCCGATGAGGAGGATGTCGAAGTCCTCGTTCGCGTACCGGATGGCTTCCTTGTGCACCTTGGTGACCAGCGGGCAGGTCGCGTCGATCGTCGCGAGCTTGCCGCGCGCCGCCTCCTCGTGCACCACCGGCGCCACACCGTGAGCGGAGAACATCACGATGGAGCCCTCGGGCACCTCCTCCGTCCGCTCGACGAAGATGGCGCCCTTCTTCTCCAGGGTCTGGACGACGTACTTGTTGTGCACGATCTCGTGGCGGACGTACACCGGCGCACCGTACTGCTCAAGGGCTTTCTCGACGGCGATCACGGCTCGGTCCACGCCCGCGCAGTAGCCGCGGGGCGCGGCGAGCAGGACACGGCGGGAAGCGGGAGCGGGGGCGGGAGCAGTCATGTGCTCCATCGTACGGGGGTCTCCAGGAGGCCGGGCGTCGGCGGTACGGCACACACCGGCCCGAAAGCCCGCACCACCCGCGCTGCCCGCTGGCTGGTTCGTGGTCAAGCGGCGTGAGGGTCCGCCGAACTGGTGGAAGCACCTGGTGATGCCTGTGCTGGGGGCGGCCGTGACCGTCGCGGTGATCTCCGAGGCCTCGTGGACGGCGCAGCTGGTGGGGGCGGTGTGGCTGGCGGTGGGCTTGGCGGTGCTGCTCGTCCAGCGCGGCCGCCGCGACCTGCCCGGCGACACCGGCGCCGGGGCCTGACGCACTGTCGGCGGCGCCGGATAGCCTGCGTGCATGGGTCTGAATACGTCGGCCGAGGCGCCGCTGCCGGTAGGCCAGGTGTCCCGGCTCATCGGGGGCTGGATCGAGCGGCTCGGCCAGGTGTGGGTGGAGGGGCAGATCACGCAGCTCTCGCGGCGGCCGGGAGCGGGGGTGGTCTTCCTGACGCTGCGCGACCCCTCTCACGACATCTCGGTCAGCGTGACCTGCTTCCGCCAGGTCTTCGACGAGGTCGCCGACGTGGTCTCCGAGGGCGCCCGGGTCGTGCTGCTGGCCAAGCCCGAGTGGTACGCCCCGCGCGGGCAGTTGTCCCTGCGGGCCACGGAGATACGGCCGGTCGGCATCGGGGAGCTCCTCGCCCGGCTGGAGCGCCTCAAGCGGTCCCTGGCCTCCGAGGGGCTCTTCGCACTGGAGCGCAAGAAGCCGCTGCCCTTCCTGCCGCAGCTGATCGGGCTGGTCGTCGGGCGGGCCTCGGCGGCCGAACGCGATGTCCTGGAGAACGCCCGGCGCCGCTGGCCGGCGGTCCGCTTCGAGGTGCGCAACGTCGCCGTGCAGGGGGTGCACGCGGTGCCCCAGGTGGTCCAGGCGGTCAAGGAGCTCGATGCCCTCGACGAGGTCGACGTGATCATCGTGGCACGCGGCGGCGGCAGCGTGGAGGACCTGCTGCCGTTCTCCGACGAGGAGGTGGTCCGGGCGGTCGCCGCGGCCCGTACCCCGGTGGTCTCGGCGATCGGCCACGAGCCGGACTCCCCGCTGCTGGACCTGGTCGCGGACGTCCGGGCCTCCACGCCCACGGACGCGGCGAAGAAGGTGGTACCGGACGTCGGCGAGGAGCTGGAGCGCGTACGCCAGCTGCAGGCCCGGGGGCTGCGCGCGGTCAGCGGGCTGCTCGACCGGGAGGAACGGGGCCTCGCGCACGCCCTGGCCCGGCCGGTCTTCGTCCACCCCCGGCGGATGGTGGAGATCCGCGAGGACGATGTGGACGCCCTGCTGGCCCGCGCCCGGCGCACGCTGGGGCACCTGCTGGACCGAGCCGACTCGGAACTCGCGCACACCCTCGCCCGGGTGGTGGCGCTGTCCCCGGCGGCGACCCTCGAACGGGGGTACGCCGTGCTTCAGCGGGCCGACGGCCATGTGGTGCGCTCGGCGCAGGAGGTGGCTCCGCACGATGTGCTGCGCGCGCGGGTGGCGGAGGGCACGTTCTCCGTGGCGGTCGTCCCGGCGGACCCGACAGCCGCTTCGGAATAGCGGCACACGGCCGCGATCACGTGGTCGCACGACACACAGAGGATGGATACGGGAATGGCAGAGGCCGGAACGGCGCTGGGGTACGAGCAGGCCCGCGACGAACTCATCGAGGTCGTCCGCAAGCTGGAGGCCGGCGGGACCTCGCTGGAGGACTCCCTGGCGCTCTGGGAGCGCGGCGAGGAGCTGGCGAAGGTGTGCCGGCACTGGCTGGAGGGGGCCCGGGCCCGGCTGGACTCGGCGCTCGCCGCACGCGAGCCGGCCGAGGAGGAGTGACACCCGGGAGGAGTGACACCGGGGAGGAGCAGCCGGGAGGAGCGGCCGGGGAGTGATCCCGGTCACCGGAAGACAGGTTTAGTTGAAAATTCATCTACTTCCGCCGTAGAGTCTGGGACATCGCTTCACCTCCGTATGGAAGAAGGCTTTCCGATGTCTCTCGTTCTTGACTCCGCCGCGCAGGACCTGCTGTTCCGCGAGGCCCGCACGGCCAACTCGTTCACCGACGAGCCGGTCACCGAGGAGCAGGTCCAGGCGATATACGACCTGGTGAAGTTCGGCCCCACCGCCTTCAACCAGACCCCGCTGCGCATCACCCTGGTCCGCTCCCCCGAGGCCCGCGAGCGCCTCGTGCAGCACATGGCCAAGGGCAACGACGCCAAGACCGCCACCGCCCCGCTGGTCGCGATCCTCTCCGCGGACAACGAGTTCCACGAGGAGCTTCCGCAGCTGCTCCCGCACTTCCCGCAGGCCAAGGACGCGTTCTTCTCCGAGCGCCCGGTCCGCGAGCAGTCCGCGCTGCTGAACTCCGCGCTGCAGGCCGCCTACTTCATCATCGGTATCCGCGCCGCCGGCCTGGCCGCGGGCCCGATGACCGGCGCCGACTTCGCCGGCATCCAGAAGGAGTTCCTGGACGCCGACCACACCCCGATCATGGTCATCAACATCGGCAAGCCGGCCGCTGAGGGTGCCTGGTTCGACCGCTCCCCGCGCCTGGGCTTCGACGAGGTCATCACGACCGTCTGATCGGCTCCGCCGCAGCAGCACACGCAGAAGGGCCGTGCGC
>NZ_JBSGZP010000699.1:0-3781 GCF_053611065.1 Streptomyces sp. NPDC054840 | reverse complement strand
GCACCCCAGCGGTGCCCGCCCACCCGCCTGTCCAGGCCCAAGAGCACGGGCGTGACGACACCTACCGAGAGGAGCGGCCGGATGACCACGGCTCGCGAAATCATGACGGAGGGCGCCGAGTGCATCGGCGCCGAGGAGACGGTCCTCGAGGCCGCGAAGAAGATGACGCAGATGGGCGTCGGAGCGCTGCCGATCTGCGGCACCGACGACAAGCTCAAGGGCATGCTCACCGACCGCGACATCGTCGTGAAGGTCTTGGGCGTGGGCAAGGACCCGGGCGAGGTCAAGGCCGGAGAGCTGGCCCAGGGTGAGGCGGTCACCATCGGCGCCGACGACGACGCCACCGAGATCATGCGCACGATGGCCGACCATCAGGTACGGCGCCTGCCCGTCATCGACGGCCACCGCCTCGTCGGCATCGTCGCCCAGGCGGATGTTGCGCGCGCCCTGCCCGACCCGCAGGTCGGCGACCTCCTCCAGGCTCTCTCCGTCGACTGACTCACATTGCGGGGCTTCCCCATGGGTGGCCAGGGAGGCGCGCGTCGTCACCGGACGGCCCAGGTCCGCGGACACCACAGCCGTGACACGCTGCCATGCACATCGGGACGCCGGAGCAGCGCGCCCCCCTGCCCACCCGGAGCCGCCCCGCTGCCCATGCCGGACCACGGAACGCTGCGGTCGGCGGATCGGCCAGCACTCCGGTACTTGATCGAAGGAGCGGGCCCGCACCACGATCAGCCGCGCCGCTGACGTGCGGTGTCATGCGGTGTCATGCGGTGTCATGCGGTGTCATGCGGTGTCATGCGGTGTCATGCGGTGTCATGCGGCGGCCGCAACGCCGCCGGACTTCGGAATGTGCGCCCGTAAGCCGGGTATGCGCCCGACGTGCACCACACCGCGCGCATGCCGACGATCCGGTCGCTCGACGAGTCGACCGGTCTCACTGCCCGCCGAACAGGCTCGTACGTTCGTTGCCCGGTGGGGCCGGACGCGGATCTTGCCTCCCCCGCCGGCCGCGACGGCCTCGCCGGCTTCCGTTGCCCGGGAGGGCGCCGCCTGCGGGTATGGGCCGCCGCCCCGGCGGCTGTGCGACCACGCCCGCCTTTCGTACGCGAAGGACCGCCGCGTGCGTCGGCCGCCGGTCAGCGCGGTCGAAGAGGGCTTGGTCCAATCGGGCGGCATCGGCCCGGCTGCCCGGCAAAGCCCGCTCCTCCGGGGTAGGGAAACCTGGGCGTTTATTCTAAATCCGCACATACCTGAGGGATATTCATGGATGCGATCGTGCTCCTTCGTGACGACCACAAGACCGTCGAGAAGCTGTTCAAGCAGTTCGAGAAGACCGGGGACGAGGACACGGACGAACGGCGCAGGCTCGCCGACCAGGTCATCGAGGAGCTGACCGTCCACGCCTGGATCGAGGAACAGATCTTCTACCCCGCTGCCCGGGAAGCCGCTCCGGACACCACCGACCACATCCTGGAGAGCATCGAGGAACACCATGCGGTCGTATGGATGCTCTCCGAGCTCAAGGGCATGGACGCGGCCGACGAACGGTTCAAGGCGAAGATGAGCGTCCTGATGGAGAACGTACGCCACCACGTCGAGGAAGAAGAGAAGGAATGGTTCCCCGACGTCCGCAAGGCCATGGGGCGCAACCGGCTCACCGAACTCGGCGAGCGCCTGGAAGCCGAGAAGCCGAAGGCGCCGCGGGACCCCCTGGCCACCCCCAGCGCCGACAGCCGATGACACCGGGAGTCAGCCCGCCGCGGACGGCCCGGAGGAAAGCCGGAGCCGCGGCGCTGGCCGGAGTACTGGGGGCGCTGCTCTCGGGATGCGGGGCGGCCGCACCACGCGTCGAGGGAGCCCGGGATGCCGGCCGCGCCTTCGAGCAGGCGCTCGCCTCCCGGCAGTACGGGGCAGCCTGCGACCTGCTGGCTCCCGAAACCCGCGCCCAGTTGGAAGTGGACGAGAAGCAGACCTGCGCGAAGGCGCTGGAGGAGCAAGAGCTGCCGGTATCGGGAGCGGTGAACGGCGCCGAGGTCTACGGCCGCCAGGCCCTCGTCCGCGCCGACGGCGAGACGCTGTTCCTGTCGCAGTTCACCGGGGGATGGCGGGTGGTCGCGGCAGGCTGCATGCCCCAGGAGGACAAGCCCTACCAGTGTGTCGTGAAGGGCGGCTGAGCAATGCGAGGACTCTTCGTTGCCTGCCTGGTCGTGATCATGGGCGGCCTTGCCTATTTCATCGCGATCGGAGCGATGCACCGATGAGCGCAGGTCGGCAAGGGAGCCAGGGGCGCGGGAACTTCTGGCGGGACAACAGCCTCACTCTCGCCTTCGGAACGGCGTTCCTGCTGGTCCTGATCGGGCAGGCGCTGGCCGGGCACGCCGAGTTCAACGCTCAGCTCGCCGACGACGGCCTCCAGCGGATCAGCCTGGGCGAGTACATGACGTCCTCGGACTTCGCCGTGGACGTCACCGAGAACTGGCAGTCGGAGTTCCTGCAGTTCTTCCTGTTCATCTTCGGCACCGTCTGGCTCGTCCAGCGGGGCTCACCGGAATCGAAGGAACTCCACAAGATCGGTTCCGAGTCCGACCGCGAGCAGCGCGTGGGTGATCACGCCAGGGAGGACTCGCCGCGCTGGGCCGGCGCCAAGGACTGGCGGCAGCGGGTGTACTCCCGCTCGCTCGGCCTGGTCATGGGCGGTCTGTTCGTCCTGTCCTGGCTGGCCCAGTCGATCACGGGCGTGGCCGCCTACGACGAGCAGCAACTACGACAACTCCAGGACCCCATCGGCTGGGGCGCCTACCTGGCGTCACCGGACTTCTGGAACAGGACACTGCAGAACTGGCAGTCGGAACTCCTGGCCGTGGCCGCCATGGTCATCCTGTCCGTCTACCTGCGCCAGCGGGGATCCCCCGAGTCCAAGCCGGTCGGCTCCTCCCACACCGCCACCGGCGTCGAAGGCTGAGGCCATGGAATGTCCGGCCGGACGATTGCGGCACGTGCCCGTCCAGGCGCGCCGTGGGCGTCCCCGTGTGATGCGGCGATGACCGTCGGCTTCGCGGGTGCGGCCGAGGTGGTGTCTCCCATGACCCAAGGCTCGGGCGCACGGGCGTCTGGCCGAGCCGGCTCGTACCGGCTTTCGGCGACCGCGCCGCGGGGGTGTCGAGCGCACCGGGGATATGACCCCTGGCTGTGAATCGGCATCGGATTCACGGGCAGCGGCAAAGAGCGGGAAGGGGGACCGGGAGCGTAAGAACTCCCCCGCTCGAAGTAAGGAGACCATCATGGCGAAGCTCAGCCCCATCGACGTACAGAAGGCCCTCAAGGGCGCCGCATATCCCGCCAGCGCCGAAGACCTCGCCTCTCTGGCGAAGAGCAACGGAGCCGATGACACCGTCGTCGAAAAGCTCCAGGGCTCCGGAGCCAAGCGGTACGACGGTCCTGACGACGTGCAGAAGGCCGTCTTCGGAAGCGGCGCTTGACCGCATCGCGAGCGACTTCGGCTGCTGGGAACCCTTCGGGCGGCGCGCCGTGCCTCCGGCGTTTCGTGCCGGCCTGCGACCCGGCGCCCCGCCACCTGGGAGGCGGCCGTGCCCCGGCGAACGGCGATCTCGTCATGTTGCGCCTGTGGCGGGAGCGCATGCGTACCGCTCATCCGCTCGGGTAGGCGCCGCATGACAAGGCGAGGAAGTAGCACCTATCCCTGAAGACGGTCGGTACGAGACGCCCGCCGATGTGTCCCGCGCTCTCGACGATCTGGCTGCGTGAGCCCGGGTAC
>NZ_JBSGZP010000698.1:0-3785 GCF_053611065.1 Streptomyces sp. NPDC054840 | reverse complement strand
CGCCCCGACAACGCGGCCGGGTGCGGCACCGGACGCCGCGGACCCGGCAAGATCCGGAAGAGACGGCCTAGTGCCGGCCGCAGGCTCGCCCGGTGGTGCCGGGGCTCCGCCCCGGCCCCCCGCGCCTCGATCGCCGGCGGGGCTGGATTTGGCTGCGCGCGTTCCGGGAGTGAGCCGGCCGGGCCGGGATCCGGGCTCGGTGCGGGCCGGTCCGCGGGGACGGGGAGACACTTCGGCGGGGCACCACCCCACACCACCAAGCCTCGCCGCCGGCCGGCCGGAGGCGAGCCGCGGAGCCCCGGCACCGCCGACCGGTCGGAGGCGAGCCGCAGGACACCGGTCGGAGTCGGCAGGCCCGGCGGGAGCTATGTGGTGAGGCGGGTGGGCTGGAGGCCCGTCAGGAGGAGGGTGAGGGCCTCGTCGACGGTGGGGCCGAGGTACCAGTCGCCGGTGTGGTCGATGCCGTAGACGCGGCCCTCGCGGTCGATCCCGAGGTGGGAGCCGCCGTCGGCCTCGACGCCCAGCGGGCAGAGCTGGGTCGACAGAGCCCGGCCGAGGTCGGCGAAGGTGCGCGCGAGGTGCAGTCCGGTGAGCGGGTCGATCCGGACGGGCGTCGGGGCGATCTGGCGGCCGGGGCCGTGACCGGTGACCGTCAGACCGCCGAACTCGGCCCATGCCTCGACGGCGGCGGGGAAGACGGTGTGCCGGTGCCCGGCGGGCGTGGTGTGGTCCCGGAGGGCGTCGGCCCAGTATTCGGCCTGCTTGATGTCCCACCGGCCGGGTTCCCAGCCGGCGGTGCGCAGGGCGGAGTCCACGGCGACCGGGAAACGGGTGGCCGAGGAGCGGTCGTAGGAGGCGGAGGCGGTGGTCATGCCTTCTCGGAGGGGGTGAGGTCGACGGAGCGTACGCCGAAGTGGGCGAGGAGTGCGTCGCAGGAGCGGCAGGGCGGTGCGTAGCTGCCGTGGAGGGGGTCGCCGTCCTCGCGGATGCGCCGGGCGGTGATCTTCGCGTGCTTGAGGGAGCGGCGGGCCTCGCTCGGCGAGAGGGGTTTGCGGGAGGCGCGGCGGGAGCGGGCGCCTTCGACGGCGGTCAGGTGGCGGGAGAGCAGGATCGCCTCCGGACATCGGCCGGTGAAACGTTCGCGCTGGCCGCTGGTGAGGGTGTCGAGGAAGTCCTGGACGAGCGGGTGGAGCGCGGGCGGCTGGTCGGCCTTGCCGGCGGTGCCGGTGAGGGTTTCGCCGCGTACGGAGAGGGCGGCGGCGATGGTGGGGAGGATGCCGTCCCGGCGGAAGCGCAGGACGGGCACGGCGGGGCGGCCGTCGGTGCTGCTCCAGCGCAGGCGTGGATCACCTGCGGGGCCGGCGGCTTCGCCGGCCGGGCGCGCGGAGCCGGGAGTGCCCGGTGCGCCTGGTGCGTCCGGCGTGGTGTCGCCGGATTCTGTACGTGTTGCCGTGTTGTGCATGGTCGCGCTTTCCCTCCCGTGGCGGCGGTGGTGACCGCTGTCGCTCACGCCCCCGTACTGCGGGGACAGCCTGTCAAATGTCACCTGTCATTCGGAAGCGGGGTCGAATATTCGTATCAATTCGGATGTTCCTGGCCCTCGGGCGGGTGCGCCGGTCGGGTGCGGGTAAGGCTCTTGCCCCAGCGCATAGGCTGTGGTGAACCAGCCAGATCCAGCAGGGGGCTACCGCCATGACGACAGGTCGGCTCGGGCAGCAGGCCGCGCCACCCAACGCCGCTTACTCGGGGCAGGTCGTGCACTTCCCGGACCCGGTCCGGGCCGCTCGGCATCCTCACGGGGTGCGGATGGACGGCAATGGGCATCCGGATTTCTCCGCCTACGCGCGCGCGGCCGTGGAGATCGCCGAACCGCCGGAGGGCTTCGGCGTGGACGAGCTGCGGCTGACGGACTACGTGTCCGCGAACGCGGCGATGAAGGCCGCCGGGCACGAGTTGTGGGACACGGTCGGGCCGGTGGCGACCCCGCACGGCTGGACCTGGCACCACGTGGCCGGTTCGCGGCGCATGGAGCTGGTCCCGGTCGAGGTGAAGGCGCTGCTGCGGCATCACGCGGGCCTGGCGACGGCTCCGGTGGACCACGACAAGCGCGGCACGCGGCCGTTGCAGGAGGTACGCCCGGCGCACATGGGGCTGCCGAAGTCGGTGGTGTCGGTCGCCGAGGAGCAGGTGCAGGGCGTCGAGGAGGACCTCGGCTACCGGCTGCCGGAGGCGTACCGCTCGTTCCTGAAGGCCGCGGGCGGCTGCGCGCCGGTGGGCGCGGGCCTGGACGTGGACCTCGGTGTGCTGGTGGACCAGCCGTTCTTCACGGTGCGTGAGGAGGCGGCGGTCAACGACCTCGTCTACGCCAACAAGTGTCTGCGCGACCATCTGACGAAGGACTACCTGTGCGTGGCCTTCGCCCAGGGCGGGCTGCTCGCGCTGAAGGTCAAGGGCGAGGGCATCGGTTCGGTGTGGTTCTCTCCGTACGACGATGCCCGCGACCGGGACGGCTGGTCGGTCCAGGAGCGCGTGGAGCGGTTGTTGCTGCCCTGCGGAGCTGATTTCGACGCCTTTCTCGAGCGGCTGGCCGGTAACCCGCCGGAGTTGGAGACGGTGGCCGGTCTGATGGTGGACGGCGGATTCGCACGTTCGGTTCCGGTGTCGGGTTCGGCACCGGTGGAGGGGTGAGCGCGCGATGGTGACGTTTGCGCAGGCGCAGGAGCGCGCCGAGGAGTGGATCAACGGGGACGTACCCGCGTACCAGCACCGGGAGGTGCGTGTACGGGAGTTCGGGCTCGGCTTCGTGGTGTGGGCGGAGGACCGCGCGGCCGGTCCCGTGTCCGGTGGTGGGCGGCAGCGGCTGGTCATCGCACGGGACAGCGGGGAGGTGACGCTGTGGCCGGGACTGCCGGTGGGTGAGGTGATCCGCCGGTACGAGGAGGAGTACGGGGCCGTGGCCGCGGCCGTTTCGGAGGCTTCGGTTCCGACGCCGCGGATCGACTCGGAGCAGACGTCGTTCATGCTCAGCCCGCCGGAGTGGCTGCAGGAGGCCGCGGACCGGGCGGGGATCGCGCCGAGGTCGACGTCCGCGTCGGCTCCGGCCGCGCCCGCGGAGGTCCGGCCCGAGTCCGCGCCCGTGCCCGAGCCCGCGTCGGCTCCCGCGGCACCGGCGCCCGTCGAGGCCGTGCCGCTGCGGCGCGGGGGCGAGATCCCCTACGAGCCCACGGCCAACGACGGGGTTCCGGCGACGCCCCCGGCCCCGGTGCCGACCGGTGCCACGCCCTGGGCGGGCACCGATGTGAACTCCGGTTCGGACGACGCGTCCGTACCCCTGCCCGCGACCGTGTTCGCGCCGCCGCTGTCCGGGTCGGACCTGGAGGACGCGCCGTCGTCCGGGGTGGCCCCGGAGGCGAAGACCACGCTCATGCCGGGCGGCAGCCAGCTGCCGAGGACCGCGGTCGTGCCCGCGCTGGGTTCGCCGGGCGATGCGCAGGGCGGCCCGGCCGGCGGTTCACAGGGCGGTCCGGCCGGCGGTTCGTCGGCGAGTGACATCGCGGACGCGCCGACCAGCAAGGCCCGGATCTCCCGGCCGTCGACGCCGCCGGGTCCCCCCGGTGCGCCCGCGGCTCCCGGGGGCGGGGCGCACCACGCCGCCACGATGCTGGCCGGCTCCGGCGTTCCGCAGCCGCCCGGTCCGCCCGGTACTCCGGGCGCGGGTCAGCCGCCGGCGCCGCCCGGTCCGCCCGGCGCTCCGGGGTCGTTGGGTCGTGGGCTGGACCATGCCG
>NZ_JBSGZP010000697.1:0-3800 GCF_053611065.1 Streptomyces sp. NPDC054840 | reverse complement strand
CGTCCGTACGGTCCGTACGGACGGTTCAGGCGCCGGCGAGGGAGATCTCGGTCGACTTGATCAGCGCCACGACGGAGGAGCCGGGGGCCAGGCCCAGCGCCTGGACACCATCGGCGGTGACGGCCGCGGTCAGCCCGCCGCCGTTCACGTTGATCTTCACGGCGGCCATGGCCCGACCGACGGTCACTTCGGACACCGTGCCCGGGATCTGGTTACGGATGGAGATGTTCTCGACCGGATCGGTGGCCAGGGCCACCTCGGTGGCCTTGACGAGCGCCTTCACCGCGGACCCCGCAGCGATGCCGAGGTCTTTGACGGCGTCGGCGGTGATGGCGGCGGTGATCTCCTGGCCGCCGGCCAGACGGACCTTGACCGTCGCCATGGCCTCGCCGACGGTGACGGCGGTGACGCTGCCCGCGAGCTGGTTGCGGATGCTCAGACTCATGAAGGTTCGACCTCTTGCGTAGGCGCCTCGCGCGGTCCGAAGCGGCCGCACGGGACCGACCGTAGGGCTACCGGTCCGGCCCGCCCCGATCACCCTCGCGCCCGCGCGCCAGAACCACCCGACCGGCTGGCCCGGTGCTTCACTGGGGAACATGCCACTCGACCGCCACGGTGTGCTGGCCGGGATCCTGCACCAGCACTTCCGCGACACCCCCGACATGGAGGGCGCCTGGTTCCACGTCAACCTCCGGGTCGATGCCCCGGACGGGCGGTACAAGTGCGCCGTCGACGTGGACAGCCACGACTCGGACACCGGTGTGCAGTGGAAGGTCTTCACTGTGGACGCGGCGGCACTCGGCCCGGTGGCCGCACTGGCACCCGGATTCCACGAACTCGACCGCGCCCCCGGGTCCGGAGCTCTCGACTACATCCGTCATCCGGCCCTGCGCAGGCGCCCGGACCTGCCCCGGTGGCTGTCCGGCCCGCTGCGCGAACTCCTCGACCGGCTGCTGAAGTCGTCCCCGCCCTGGACCTCGGGCTCCAATCTCGAAGCCGCCACCGCCTTCGAGCCGATCCTCACCGTCGGACGGCGCATCCTGGTCTTCGGCGAGCCGTTCGACACGGGGCTGGGAGTCCACAACATCCACCAGAACCAGGGCGATCCGTACGGCAGTCCGTGGTGGCCCGAGAACGGCATCTGGCAGGACGGCGCGACCATGACCCGGCGCCCCGACGGCCGTTACGACGTGTTCCTGAACAAGTTCTCCAGCCAGAAGGACCACACGGACGCCGACGGCCACCCGGTCTGAATCCGGTCCGCGTCCGGTCCGCGTCCGGTCCGCAGCCGGCCCTCATCCGGTCCGCGTCCCGTCCTCACCCGGCCCTCGTCCGCCCCGCGTCCGGCCCTCGTCCGGCCCGCCTCCGGCCTCGGTCCGGGTCGACGGTTCCGGGCCTCCACGGAATCGGCCCCGGACCGCCGGGAACCCCGGGCGTACCGCATCCGACCACTTCCCCGTGGGAGGCCGATCCTCGCCTTCCCGCGTGGCGGAGGAGGCGTGTGATGGGCGGGCTGGATGTGCGCATGCGGGAGGTCGTGTGCCGGCACGGCCGCGTGGAGGCCGTCTCCGACGTCGATCTGGAGATCGCCGCCGGAGAACGCGTGGCCCTGACCGGTACCAACGGCTCCGGCAAGACGACCCTGCTGCGCGCCGTCCTCGGTCTCCACCGTCAGACGACGGGCTCGATCCGGGTCGGCGGCCGGGAGGGCCGGTCGCCCGCCGAGTGGGCCTGGCGGCGCCGGGCCTGCGCCTGGATCCCGCAGAAGCCGGCCGCCGGCCGCTTCCCCCTGCTCGGCGCCGAACTGCTGGCCGCCAGCAACGCTCCGGCGGAGGCCGCCGAGGCCGCCGCGCGGCTCGGGGTGGGCCGGCTCGTCGAGCGGCCCCTGCACACCCTCTCCGGCGGCCAGTTGCAGCGGATGTACCTCGCCCGGGCGATCGGATGCATCGCGGCGGGAGCCGAGTTGCTCCTGGCGGACGAGCCGACCGCCGCCCTCGACTTCGACGGGCAGTCGGAGGCCGCGGACGTCCTCACCTCCCTGCCGGTGACCCTCATCGTGGTGACGCACGACCGGGCGCTCGCGGACCGGTGCGACCGCGTACTGGAGATGGCCGCGGGCCACCTTCGGGAGGTCCGGTGAACCTGGCCACCGCCGACCTGGGCGAACTCCTCCGACTGCTGCCCGTACAACGGGCCGGCGTGGCCCTGCTGCTGGCCGCGATCGGCCTGCCGGTCATCGGTGTGGTCATCGTCGGGCTCGACATCATGCCGGTGCGGTTCGCGATGATGCACGTGGCCCTGCTGGGCATCGCCGTGGGGCTGCTCACCGGACTCGACCCCATGCTGTGCGCGCTGGTGGCCTGCGCGCTGGCCGGCGCGGGCGTGGCCCCGCTGGCCCGGACCCCGGACGGCCTGTCGGGGGCGATGGGCCTGCTGATGAGCCTGGCCATCGCGGCGGCGCTGCTCCTGCTGGCCGTGTCGGGGGTCAACGCCTCCGGCGCCTTCGCCCTGTTGTGGGGGTCGATCCTGTCGGTGGGCCCGGCCGACCTCGTCGTCCTGGGCGTGCTGGCCGTCGTCGTACCGGGCCTGTTCTGGTGGCGGCGGCGCGAGATCGGCCTGCTGCTCTACGACCGCGAGCTCGCCCAGTGTTCCGGCGTACCGGTGCGGGCCCTGACCGCCGCACTGCTGGTCCTGGTCGCCATCGCGGTCGCCGGGGCGATCAAACTGACCGGCGCCCTGCTCGTCGACGCCCTGACCCTGCTGCCCGCACTCGCCGCCCGCCGCCTGGGCAGCTCACTGAAGTCGATCACCCTCTGGGCCGTCGCCATCGGCGTGGCGGTGAATCTGACGGGGTTCCTGCTGGCCCTGTGGCTGGACTGGCCGCCCGGCCCGGTTCTCGTCCTGACCGCGGGGGCGCTGGTCCTCGCGGTGCATTTCATACCCGAACGGAGAATCAGCTCATGGCGCGCACCCGCGTCCGTATCACTTCCCTCCTCGCACTGAGCGCGGCACTCTTCCTGACCGCCGCCTGCGGGAACGACCCCTCACCCCAGGACACGAAGTCCCAGGACGGCACGCAGCCGCGGGCCGGCAAGCCGGTCGTGGTCGTCACCACCACCTGGGAGGGCGCCTTCGCCAAGGCCGCGGGCGCCGAGAACGTGAAGGTCATCGTGCCGCAGTCCGTCCACCACGCCCCGGACTACGACCCCAAGCCGTCGGACCTCGCCGCCGTGGCCAAGGCCGACTTCGTGCTGTACGCGCCCTTCGAGCCGTACGCCGCGAAGATCAAGGAGGCCGCCGGCAGCAAGGCGAAGCTGGTCGAGGTGAGCCTCGACAACGATCCTGACAAGGTTTCGGCCGAAGTCGCCCGGCTGGGTGGGTTCTTCGGCACCGAGGAGGCCGCCACCCGGTGGAAGACCGGCTTCGACACCGAGTACGCGAAGCTGAACAAGGAGGTGCGGGCCGGGTGGCCCGGCGGCCGTAGCCCGTCCGTCGTGGCCCAGGTCTTCACCGCGTGGTCGGCGAAGCTCGCGGGCGCCACCCCGGTGGCCACGTACGGACCCGAGGCCGTGACCCCGGCGCAGCTGGCCGAACTCGCGGCGAAGAAGCCGGAGCTGGTGCTCGACAACGCGCACATGTCCACCGGCACGGTGCTGCCCGACTCCGGCGCCAAGCAGGTGAAAATCGTCAACTACCCGGGGGAGGACCTGGATCTGCTGGTGGTCTACCGCAATGCTGCGGCCGAGCTGAAGAAGGCCATGGGCGCCTCCTGATCAGCCGCTCCTGTGCCGCCCCGCGGC
>NZ_JBSGZP010000696.1:0-3804 GCF_053611065.1 Streptomyces sp. NPDC054840 | reverse complement strand
CTCTCACCGGATGTCAGCCGACGCGCGTCAGCTTGCTGCCGATCCCCGGCGCGGCCAGGTCGGACTGCAGCGCCACCGGCACCTTGACCTGGCTGGCACCCTCACCGACGGTCAGCAGGCCGACCTCGGTACCGGCCGTCGCGGTCTGCGGCATCGTGCCGCCGCCGGCCGCGAGCTTGACGTCGACGGTCAGCGAGGCCCAGCCGACCGCCTGTACGTCGGCGGTGGCGACGACCGGCGTGCGGCCGCCGAGCCCGTCGTCGACGTAGCCCACGACCTCGCCCTTCTTCACGACGGTCGCGCCGTCGAGGGACTTCTGGGTGGCGAGCATCAACTGCTTGCTGGCGGCGATGACCGTGTCGATGATCGGCGCCTTGTGCTGGCCGAGAACCGCGCCGACGATCAGCTGGTTGGTGTTGCCGACCTTCTTCTGCGCGGCGAAGAGGAGGTTTCCGCCGGCCTTGGTCGTCGTACCGGTCTTGATGCCGAGCGAGTCGTTGTACGGAACCAGCCGGTTCCAGTTGTCCCACTTCTTGCCCGACGGGTCGATCCAGCTGGGCTTCTTCGTGATGTCGAGCAGCGTCTCGATCTCGACGAGCTTCAGCCCCAACTTCACCTGGTCCTCGGCGGTGCTCACCGTCGTCGCGTCCAGACCCGAGGGGTCCGTGTACGTGGTGTTCTTCATGCCGAGTTCCTTGGCGGTGTCGTTCATCTTCTTGACGAACGCCTCCTGCGAACCGGAATCCCAGCGCGCGAGCAGCCGCGCGATGTTGTTGGCCGACGGGATCATGAGGGCGGCGATCGCGTCGTACTCCGAGATCTTGTCGCCCTCCTTGACCGTGTCGAGCGTGGACTCGTTGTCGGTCGAGTTGTTCTTCTTGCCCTCGGTCTCGGCCGTCTTGTCGACGTCGATCATCTGGCCCTGCTCACCCTTCTTGACGGGGTGGTCGCGCAGGATGATGTACGCCGTCATCGATTTGGTGACACTCGCGATCGGCACGGGCTTCTGCTCGCCGGACTGGCCGAGCGTGCCGAGACCGGCGGCCGCCATATACGCCTGGCCTTCGGCGGGCCACGGCAGCTGGGGCATGGTGCCGTCGAAGGTGTACGAGGACTTCGCGGTCATGACGAGCGTCGGCTCGGGCAGCGGGCGCACCAGCTGCACGACGGCCAGGATGACCGCCAGGAGCGCGACGAGCGGCGCGTAGATCTTGAACCGCCGGACGGCGGTGCGCATCGGGCTCGGCGGCGGGGGCGGGTTGTTCGTGAGGTCCGCCAGCATGTCGAGCGGCGGCTTGGGCGGCAGCGGCTGCTGCGTGGTGCGCTCGGAGTGGTCGAACCGCGCGGCGGCGGGCGGAACCGGAACCTTCGGCCGCGGCCCGGCCGCGGGCGGCGCGATGCCGTCCGGACGCAGCGGTACGAAGGTGCTGCCCTTGGCCGACTCGGCCGCGGGCTTGGCGTCGGCGGGCTTGGCCGCGGGGGTGGTAGCGGGCTTGGGCTCGGCCGGCTTGGGCTCGGCCTGCTTGGCGGCGGACCGGGCTTCGGCCGGCTTGGCCAGGGTCAGCGGCTTGGCGGGGGCCGGCTTCGGGGCCTGCGCGTCGGCCGCGTCCACCTTCGGGAGGCGGAAGACGGCGGTGCGCTCGCTGTCCACGGGCTTCTCGGCCGCGTCGGCCGGCTTCGCCTCCCCTGCGGGAGCCGAAGCGGAAGCGGGCCTCGCGGCACGGAAGACGGCCGTGCGCTCGCTGTCCGCGGCCTCATCGGCGACCGGGCTCTCGGCCGCCGGCCTCTCGGCCGCGGGCTTCTCGGCCGCGGGCTTCGGCCGCTCCCCGGCGGGAGCCGAAGCGGAAGCGGGCCTCACGGCACGGAAGACGGCGGTGCGCTCGCTGTCCGCGGGCTTCTCGGCGACCGGCTTCTCGGCCGCGCCGGTCGGCTTCGTCTCCGTGGCGGGAGCCGAAGCGGAATCGGACTTGAAGGCGCGGAAGACGGCGGTGCGCTCACTGTCCGCAGGCTCATCGCTCTTCGGCTTCTCGGCCGCGGGCTTCGCCTTGGCGGGCGTGAATGCCCTGAACACGGCGGTGCGCTCACTGTCCGCAGGCTCGTCCGCCTTCGACTTCGGGGCCGCGGGCTTCGCCTCGACGACCGGAGCCGGGTCACCGGAGGAACCCGAAACGGAATCCGAGTCGGAGTCGGAGTCCGCCGCTTCGGTACGGGCATCCGGCGTGTCGGGTCCGTCGGCGTCTGGCTCGACCGCGCCCGCCTCATCGTCCGCCGAAGCGGAATCTTCGGCATCGCCCGCTGGGGCAGCGTCGTCGGCATCGTCATCGTCGGTGGAGGCGACCCACGCCGCCACCGCATCGCGCAGCGGGTCCCGCTCGCCGGCCTCGACCGCTACGGGCTCGGCCCCGGACTCGGACTGGGACTCGGCCCCGGCCTCGGACTCGGCTACGGCCCCGGCCTCGGACTCGGACTCGGACTCGGCCCCGGCCTCGGCTACGGCCCTGGCCTCGGACTGGGACTCGGCTCCAGCCTCGGACTCGGCATCGGCCTGGACATCGACGTCGACACCCGCACGGGCACCCGCACGGGCTCCGGCACCGGTACCCGGACCGGCAGCTGCGGCCCCGCCGCTCTCGGGATCCCGCGGCCGGAACACCGACAGCCTCGGATCACGCTCCGCGGACGACTTCGCCGCCCCCGGCGCACCTTCATCTACCGACTTGTCGGGGGACTCGCCCGCCACCGTGCCTCCTCCATCGCCGCCATGTCCGGCTGTCCGAATGTCTAACAGTGTCCCGTCTCGGGAGCATCGCCCCCGTGCGAGACGAGAACGACATAGCTGCGGGTTCCCCCACAAAGCGGCCACGCGCTCTCGACAGATGAATGTGAGAGGCGTCACCCTGTCACTCATCCACGCGGGGAGGCATGGATGGGCAGGAGCCGCAGAACAATTCCGGAGGAGCTTCTGCTGCTCGCCTTGGACCCGGCCACGGGTACCACGGCGCAGCCGCAGTCGCTCGACCTCGGCCTGGCCGGGGCACAGCTAGTGGAGCTGGCTCTGGCAGGACGGATAGCCCCTGATGGGGATCGTATCGCCGTGGTGATGCCACGGCCGACAGGAGATCCGACTCTGGACTCCGCACTGGAACTGCTGCGCAGGCGCGGCAGCCCGGTACGGGCCGTCCACTGGATCGGCGGACCCCGACTGGGGCTCCGTCAGATTTACCTCGCTCATCTGGAGCGCTGCGGCATGGTTCATGCCGTCGCGGGACAGATGTGCGGAGTGTTGCCGACGACTCGCTACCAGGCGACGGATACGGAGATCAGCCGGGAGATCCGAGCCCGGCTCGACAGTGCGATCCGCACCGGCGTACCGCCGGACCCGCGGACCGCGGCGCTCGCCGCACTGGCCCACGCGGTCGGACTCGGCAAGCACCTGTACCCCGGCAACGAGGGGCGGTCGTCCAGGTCCCGACTGCGGGACCTGATCCGGCACGACCCGATGGGCGGACTCGTGGCGCATGCCGTGATGGACGTCCAGAACGGTGTGGCCGCACAGCCACGCCGTGACCGCGCACCCGCACCGCCGGCCCGGGCCACGGCGAGCAGCGTTCCGCTGCAGCCGCGCCGGACGGGCGCGATGGCCCGCGCGGCCGCGCACTGATCCACCCCGTTCCACCCCGTTCCACCCCGTTCCACCCGTTTCATCGCACACCATCGCAACGCCACCGCCCAGACCGACGTCCGCGAGGACCAGGTCGGTTCGGGAGCCGCCAGCGCGCGGGGTGGCGGGGCCGGTTCGCCGAC
>NZ_JBSGZP010000695.1:0-3808 GCF_053611065.1 Streptomyces sp. NPDC054840 | reverse complement strand
GGAAAGCGCCGCGTCCCGTACGCCCGCCCCGCTCGGGCGGGGCGACGAGGCGGACGGTGACAGCTCCGGCGCCGCCGCGAACGGCGGGGTGTCCTGCCCGCACCGCGCCCCGCGGGGCGGGAGCGCGCCGGTCAGGACGTACCGCACCACATGACGCTTCACGCAGCCACTCGGGTTGTCCAGCGCGGTGTGCCCGTAGCCGTCGAGCGTCAGCAGCCGGGCCCCGGCGAGTTCCGCGGCCATCGCCTGCCCGGCGCGGTAGGGCGTCGACGGGTCGTGCACCGTGTTGACCACCAGCACCGGGTGTGCGGTGGTCCGGTTCCACGGGCCCGTGTACGGGTCGGCGGCCCGCGCCGGCCACGCCGTGCACGGCTCGTTGGCCCATGCCCACCACCGGCCCAGCGCCCCGGCCCGCCGCACGGCCCGCTTCTCCAGCTCGGTGTAGCGGTGCGGGGAAGCGGGGTTGGGGCTCTCGGCGCACAGGACGGCGAGCGACTG
This sequence comes from Streptomyces sp. NPDC054840, assembly GCF_053611065.1. NCBI lineage: Bacteria > Bacillati > Actinomycetota > Actinomycetes > Kitasatosporales > Streptomycetaceae > Streptomyces > Streptomyces sp. NPDC054840. The sequence continues at coordinate 3,310 of NZ_JBSGZP010000695.1, read as the reverse complement.
CTCGAAACCGGGGTAGTGGTCCGGCCCGGTCGGCGACGGCGGCTCGTCGGGTGCCCGTCCCTGCCACAGCGACTGAAGCAAGTCGGCCGTCCCGGCCCAGCCCGGGTGCACGGTGTACAGGCCGCCGCGGACCTCGCTCACCGCTTGGGCGTACGTCCAGGTTCCGACCGGCCGCGTGGCGAGGCGCGTCAGCAGGGTGTCGTACTTGGCCCGGGTCGCGGCCGGGCTCCCGGCGGAGAACGGGCAGCGGGACGCCGGCACCCCGCCGCAGTGGTCGAGGAACTGCGCGAGCGTGTCGGCGGAGCCGAGGTCCGATCCGAGGCGCAGGAAGGTGTTCAGCCGCGGCTCGGCGCGCGCGCCGTGGTCCATCCACGCCCGCGGGTCGACGTTGCCGTCGACCACGAGCCGTCCGACCCGGTCGGGGAACAGGTTCGCGTACGTCGCGCCCAGCAGCGTGCCGTACGAGATACCCCAGTAGCGCAGCCGTTCCTCTCCCACCGCCCGGCGCAGCAGGTCCAGGTCGCGCGCGGTGTCGGCGGTCGAGACGTGGCGCAGCAACTGCGGATCACGCCGCTCGCACCGCTCGGCGAGGTCGACCTGTGCCGCGATGTAGGCCCGCTGCTCCGCCGGGCCCACGGGGAACGGCGGGACGTCCTTGTGCCAGGCCGCGGCCTCGGCGGCGGTGTCGAAACAGCGCACCGCCGTACTCTCCCCGACTCCGCGCGGGTCCCAGCTGACGATGTCGAACCGGTCCTTCAGCTCCTGCGGAAACTTGCCGTACAGCTCGGGCAGTCCGAGGGTCCCGGGGCCACCGGGCCCACCGGGGTTGAAGAACAGCGACCCGGCGCGCCGCCGTGGGTCGGCCGCCCCGTGGCGGATCACCGCCAGGTCGATCGTCCGGCCCGACGGAGCGGTGTGGTCCAGCGGCACCTTCGCCACGGCGCACTCGAAGCCCGCCTGCGCCGGCCCTGAGCACGGCCGCCAGCGCAACACGCCGGTGCCGTCGGCGCCGCCGCCCGGACCGCCCGCCGACGCCACACCGGCCGCCGCCGTCAGCGCCAGAAGGGCTCCTGCCGCCACCCCCGCAGCGCCTCGCAGGGGTGTCGATATGCCAGTGCTGCGCATCGCGGAGCCCTTCCGTACGGGGACGGGCCCACGCGTGCCGACAGACCCTGCCTGCCATCACACCGGCGGTCGGTGCGCCGGGCAACCGGCGGGCATCCGAACGGGTAGGCCTCGACGCCGGCCGCCCGGGGCCGCCTCGAACGCCGACGGGGCAGGTTCCGGCTGGTGCCGCCTCAGACCCCGGCCGAGCGGACCGCCGAGACCGCCTTGCGGGCCGCCACCAGGATCGGGTCCCACACCGGGGAGAACGGCGGGGCGTAGCCCAGGTCCAGGGACACCATCCGGTCCACCGTCATGCCCGCCGTGAGGGCGACCGCCGCGATGTCCACCCGCTTCGCGGCGCCCGCGCCGCCGACGATCTGGACGCCGAGGAGCCGGCCCGTGCGGCGTTCCGCCAGCATCTTCACCGTCATCTCCGCCGCGCCCGGGTAGTAGCCCGCGGTGTTGGTGGAGGTGATGGTGGCCGTCACGAACCGCAGGCCCGCCTCCAGCGCGTCCCGCTCGCGCAGCCCCGTACGGGCGATCTCCAGGTCGCAGACCTTGCTGACCGCCGTCCCGACCACCCCGGGGAAGGTCGCGTAGCCGCCGCCCACGCCCGAGCCGATGACCTGGCCGTGCTTGTTGGCGTGCGTGCCCAGCGGGAGGTGCCGGGTGCGGCCCGCGACCAGGTCCAGGACCTCCACGCAGTCGCCGCCCGCCCAGATGTCCTCATGGCCCCGGACCCGCATCGAGAGGTCCGTGAGGATGCCGCCCGACGGGCCGAGCGGGAGGCCGGCCGCGCGGGCGAGCGCGGTACGGGGCTCGACGCCGATGCCGAGCACGACCACGTCCGCCTCGTACTCCTCGCCCGCCGACGTGGCCACCGCCCGGGCCCGGCCTTCCTCGTCGGTGAGGATCTTCGTCACCTCGGCGCGGGAGACCGTACGGATCCCCATCCGGTTCATCGCGCTGTGCACCAGGCCGCCCATGTCCGGGTCCAGCGTGGCCATCGGCTGCTCGCCCCGGTGCAGGACGGTGACCTCGTACCCCCGCGCGACCAGGGCCTCCGCCATCTCCACGCCGATGTAGCCGGCGCCGACCACGACCGCGCGGCGGCCCTCGGTGCGCCGCAGGGTGTCCATCAGGCGCTGGCCGTCGTCCAGGGTCTGGATGCCGTGGACCCCGTGCGCGCCGATGCCGGGGAGCCGGGGCCGGACCGGGCGGGCGCCCGTCGCCAGGACCAGCTTGTCGTAGTCCGTCCAGGATTCGGACCCCGTGTCCAGATCGCGGGCACGGACCCGGGACCCGGGGAGGTCGAGCTCCACGACCTCCGTGCGGGTGCGCAGATCGATGTCCCGGGCCCGGTGCTCCTCGGGGGTACGGGCGATCAGGTCGTCGCGTTCGGCGACCTGACCGCCGACCCAGTACGGGATCCCGCACGCCGAGTAGGAGGTGAAGTGCCCGCGCTCGAAGGCCACGATCTCCAGCTCCGCCGGGCCCTTCAGTCTGCGGGCCTGTGACGCGGCGGACATCCCCGCCGCATCACCGCCCACCACCACCAGTCGATCCGTCGCCATCGTCCGTACCGCCCCTTCACCACCGTCGGATGGTGAACACGCTACGTCCGAACGCGCGTTCAGTCCTGCACGTCGGCCTCGGCGTCCGGAGCCTTCCGGGCCGCCGGTACCGTCGTCCGCCACGGCGCCGGAGCCGTCTTCGGCGGCGCCGGACGCCACCGTCGGTACAGCCGGACCAGCAGCAGCACCACCACGGCCGTCAGCGCGAACGGGAGCACCGCGCCCACCGCCACCGTCAGATAGCGCACGACGCTGGTGAAGACGTCCCAGCCTCCGCCCAGGGCGCCCAGGAAGGTGGGCTCCTTCTTCTTCTCCTTCTTCTCGGGCTCCGGCTTCGCGGCCGGCTCCGAGACCTCCAGCGTGATCGTGCCCAGCGACGTCTGGTCCTTCAGCGCCGTCTGCTGCGCCAGCAGCGACTCCAGGTCGGACTGGCGGCGCGACAGCTCGCTCTCCAGCATCACCACCTCGCTCAGTGCCGAGGCCTTGCCCATCATCTCCCGCACCCGCGCCACGCTGGCCTGCTGCGAGGCGACGCGGCTGCCGATGTCGGCCACCTTCTCCGTGACGTCCTGCGCGTCGACCTTGCGGTGCAGGAGCTTCCCGCTGCCCTCCATGGCGCCGAGTACGGC
>NZ_JBSGZP010000694.1:0-3811 GCF_053611065.1 Streptomyces sp. NPDC054840 | reverse complement strand
CGGCGGAACTCATCCGCCGCACCACACTGCGTTGTACCCATCGATGCGTCCTCCGGCCTTCGGCGGGGGGCCGCACCGGAGAAAGAACCGAGCGATCCGGTCCGCTAATAGGACCTTGTGATGATGCCGCCGCTCTTTACCGTCGTGAACGGCGGGCAGGCGATGAAGGAAGGCCCGCCCCTGTCCTTCCAGGCCACCGAATGGACGCTGACGTCGGGGCCGCCGTCCGCACGCTTACAGATGACGGCCGCCTTGTAGTGTCCGCCGTTACTGTCGCCGCATGTGGCTAACCAGCCCGCACCGGTCGAGGATTTATGGTCGGTGCACCCGGTCGGCCATCCCGGAGGGGTCGCTGTCGTCACACCCTGAAGTCCGAGGAGTGCCGTCGCCGCACCGGCGAGCAGTGCCGTGTACCACTTCTTCATGGTCGTCATTCCTTTTTTGAGCGATCCGGAAATTGTGCTACCTCATCCCCCGTACACGGGATGACAGTTCCACGCCCACCGGGGCCCGGCAAGCGGAGAAGCGACCTTCTGAGGGTTATTTGAGCCTCGTATTCCCCGACCTCCGAAAGAAACGGAGAAATATGCCGCCCAGCCCGCCTCCCGGAAAACAGAGGGATGAATTCCGGAAACTGGCCGAATCGCGAGAAATTGATGTGGCCGCATGATGTCGGCAATCAGCCGAACCGCGCGGGCCGGCCCGACTCCCGTGCGCAACAGCTGCCCGTTCTGCGGCCCGGTGGTCCGCGGCGGTGCCGGGCACGGCGGAAGTGGCGGCCGCTTCGGGTTTAACGCTTCCAGTTACGGCTCCGCCGACCGGTGTCACTTGACGCGGGCACCTACAGTGGGTTGCATACGTTCTGTGATCACATACCGGACATCGGGAGCCGCGCCATGGACCCGGTGATCGTCGTCGGCGCGGGACCCGTCGGGCTGTCCCTGTCGCTCGCCCTGGCGGGTGCGGGCGTGCCCTCCCTCGTGCTCGACGAAGGGCCCGGCAAGGAGGACGTCCGCCCGGCCCGTACCGTCGTCCTGCATGCCGAAACGGCGGCCATGGCGCACCGGCTGGGCTGTACGACGCTGCGCGACGAGGGGGCGTACTTCGCCGCCTGGCGGACCATGCGCCGGCGCCAGCCCGCTCAGCGGATCACCTTCGAGGACCACCCGGCCCCGCTGCACGTGCCGCAGCATGCCCTGACGCGCGGACTGCGCGACGCCGCCGCGGCCCACCCGCTCGTCCACCTGGTCACCGACAGCAGACTGGACTCACTGGAGCAGGACGGCCGAGGCGTCACCGCGCACACCCGGGGCGCCGAGACCACCTGGTGGCGCGGGAGTTACCTGGTCGGCTGCGACGGCGCCCGCTCCACCGTGCGCAAGCTGCTCGGCATCCGCTTCCCCGGCCGCACCACCGTGGAACGGCACGCCGTGGCCGCGCTGCGCACCGAACTGCCCTGGCCCGGCGAGGCCTTGCTGCACCGGAGCCCGCCGCAGGAGGTCACCTCCCGGCCGCTGCCCGACGGAGTCTGGCGGCTGGACTGGCTGCTGCCGCCCCGCGGGGAGCTCGTGACTCCCGACGCGCTGGTGACCCTCATCCGCGACACCCTCGCGGTGTGGTGCGGCGGCACGACACCCCCGTACGACCTCATCGACACCGGGGTCCACACCCTGCACCACCGCCTCGCCCGCCGCTGGCGCGACGGGCGCGCCTTCCTCGCAGGAGACGCCGCGCACCTGCTGGGCGCGCTCGGCACCCAAGGCGTGGAAGAGGGCCTCCGGGACGCCGAGAACCTGGCGTGGAAACTCTCCCTGGCCTGGCAACAGGGAGCCTCTGAGTCCCTGCTCGACAGCTATGAGGACGAGCGGCGCACCGCGGTCGCCTCCCGCCTGCGCGCGGCCGACCAGGCGATGCCTTCGCTACGGGCCGGGGGCGGACTGCGCACCTACCTTCCCGGAGCCGCGCGTTCCGCCGAATCGCTGCTCACCGACGGCCACCTCGGGCGCGGGCCGCTGGGCGCGGAGCCCACGTACGCCCCGCCGGTCGCCGTCCGGGAGGTGCCGACGGCCACGGAGCCGGGCGGCCCGGTGGCGAACGTCCCGGTGACCGCGCCCGACGGGGCGACCGTGCCCCTGCGGGACCTGCTCGGGCAGGCCCGGCTGCTGGTCGTGCTGGTGGCTCCCGGCACCGGGGTCTGGGACCGGCGCCACTGGCTCGGCGCCGGACTGATGCCCCGTCTGGCGGCGGCGGTGAGCGCCCTCCCGGTCCGCACCGACCTGCTGGTCGCGGACAGCTACCCGGGGGCCCCGGCCCACACCGTGCTGCTCGTCCGGCCGGACGGGCACCTGGCGGCGACCTTCGCGGGTGTCCGCCCGGCGGAGCTGTACGAGGCGGCGGACGCGGTCCGGGCGGGCGCGCCCGCGTCCCGGGTGCCGAAGCCCTCCACGACGACACCGGCGCCCAAGCCGGCGCCGACACCGACCGTGGTGATCGATTGACCGTCTCCGGGACTCCGTGGTTCACTCACGGAATGACCGGCAACGACGTACGCCTGTGGCGGAGGGTCCATATGGACCTGCTCCGCTACGCGGGCTGCGTGTGTCGCCCTTCCTACTGATTCGCCCTTCCCCCGCGCGCCCCGTGCCGTCCACCGGCCTGCGCGCACCTTCGCGAACCCAGGAACGGTCCCTTCATGTCTGCACCCGCATCCGCGCCCTCGTACGCCCCGGAGTCCGGCTCCGCGGCCGGGGTTCCCACGGCCGCCGAACTCCTCGACTTCGCCCTCCGCACGGCGGCCGACCCCGCGATCGTGTCCTCCCTGCCGCTCGACCCCGAGGGCCGCACCTGGATCCGGCTGGACGGTCCGGGCGGCAGCGAGGCATGGCTCATCGGCTGGCCACCGGGCACCGGCACCGGCTGGCACGACCACGCCGAATCGCGGGGCGCATTCGCCACGGCCCGGGGCCGGCTCACCGAGCACTCACTGACCGTGCGGCTGCCCTCCGAGGGCTGGAAGTCCCTGGAGCTGGCCCCGGACGTCGACCGCCACCGCACGCTGGGCGCGGGCTCGGGGCGCGCCTTCCGGGAGCACCACGTGCACGAGGTCCTCAACGAGTCGCCGGCCGAGCACGCGATCTCCGTGCACGCCTACTACCCGCCGCTCCCGCTGATCCGCCGCTACAGCCGCAGCGGCCCGGTGCTCAGCCTGGAGCACGTCGAGCGTCCGGCGGACTGGCAGTGAGCGCCCCGACCGGCATCGACGAGCTGCTGGAGCGGGTCCGCGCGGGCTACAGCCGCGTGGCCGCGCAGGAGGCGTACGCCGCCTCCCGCGCCGGGGCCGTCCTGGTGGACATCCGCTACCAGGCCCTGCGCGAGCGGGACGGGCTGATCCCGGGCGCGCTGGTGGTCGAGCGCAACGAGCTGGAGTGGCGCCTGGACCCACGGGGAAGCCACCGTCTCCCCGAGGCCACGAGCCACGACCTCCAGGTGGTGGTGATCTGCAACGAGGGCTACGCGTCCAGCCTCGCCGCGGCCTCGCTCCACGCCCTGGGCCTCCACCGCGCGACGGACCTGACGGGCGGTTTCCAGGCCTGGAAGTCGGCGGGCCTCCCCGTCACGGCTGCCGGTTCCGGCCCCGTCGGCGCTTGAGGCACTCTTCCGTCACATCGGCGTATCCCGGCGTCCGGTCCCGGGGGCTCCCCCCGCCTGGGCCCACCGGCTCACTCCCCGGGATACCCCAGGTCGTCGGCGTCGTCGGCGCCCTCCGCCTCGAGCGCGCGGCGCACGACCCGCAGGGCCATGCCCTCCGGGT
>NZ_JBSGZP010000693.1:0-3812 GCF_053611065.1 Streptomyces sp. NPDC054840 | reverse complement strand
CTCGGGGTGCGGGCCCTTTGCGCATGGTTCCTGCGGGCTCAGACGGCGAGCAGCTTGCGCACGCGGTCGGCGCCCACCGCCAGCAGCAGCGTGGGCAGTCGCGGCCCGGTCTCCCGGGTCACGAGGAGCCGGTAGAGCAGCGCGAAGAACGTGCGCTGCGCGACCTTGAGTTCCGGGGTCGGCTTGGCGTCCGGTTCGAGGCCCGCCATCACCTTCGGGACGCCGTAGACGAGGGTGGTCAGCCCGTCCAGGGACCAGTGCGAGTCCAGCCCGTCGAGCAGCAGCCGCAGCGATTCGCGGCCCTCGTCGTCCAGGGACGACAGCAGCTCGGTGTCGGCCTCCTCGCGTACGAGGGTCCGCTGGTCGGCCGGGACCTGGGTGGTGATCCAGTTCTCGGCGCGGTCCAGGCGCGGCCGTACCTCGTCGAGGGAGGTGAGGGGCTGCGTCGGGTCGAGGTCGGTCAGGATGCGCAGGGTCTGCTCGTCGTGGCCGGCGGTGATGTCGGCGACGGAGGCGAGCGTCCGGTACGGGAGCGGGCGCGGGGTCCGCGGCAGCTCGGCGGCGGCGGTGCGCACGGCGCGGGTGTGCGCGGCCGCGTCGGCGGGCAGCACGGAGCCGTCGGCGACCTTGGCCTCCAGCTTGTCCCACTCGTCGTAGAGCCGCTGGATCTCCTGGTCGAAGGCGATCTTGAAGGACTGGTTGGGGCGGCGGCGGGCGTAGAGCCAGCGCAGCAGCTGCGGCTCCATGATCTTCAGCGCGTCGGCCGGGGTCGGGACCCCGCCCTTGCTGGAGGACATCTTCGCCATGCCGCTGATGCCGACGAACGCGTACATCGGTCCGATCGGCTGCTCGCCGCCGAAGATGTGCACGATCTGACCGCCGACCTGGAAGGACGAGCCGGGCGAGGAGTGGTCGACGCCGGAGGGCTCGAAGATCACGCCCTCGTAGGCCCAGCGCATCGGCCAGTCGACCTTCCAGACGAGCTTGCCGCGGTTGAACTCGCTGAGCTTGACCGTCTCGGTGAACTCGTCCTCGGTGCAGACGTAGGTCATCTCGGTGGTCTCGTCGTCGTACGAGGTGACCTTGGTGAAGTCCTTGCCGCACCGGCCGCAGTACGGCTTGTACGGGAAGTACCCGCCCTCGCCGGTGCTGCCGTCGTCCTCGGCGGCCGCGCCGGAGCCCTCGGCGGCCTCCAGCTCGGCCTCGTCGACCTGCTTCTGCTGGGGCTTCTTGCCGCCCGGCTTCTGCTTGGTGCGGTACTGGTCGAGGACGGCGTCGATGTCGCCGCGGTGCTTCATCGCGAACAGCACCTGCTCGCGGTAGACGCCGTTCGTGTACTGCTCGGTCTGGCTGATCGGGTCGTACTCGACGCCCATCTCGGCAAGGGCCCCGACGAAGACGGCCTTGAAGTGCTCGGCCCAGTTCGGGTACGCGGACCCGGCGGGGGCGGGCACGGCGGTCAGCGGCTTGCCGATGTGCTGGGCCCACGACTCGTCGATGCCGGGCACGCCTGCGGGCACCTTGCGGTACCGGTCGTAGTCGTCCCACGAGATCAGGTGGCGGACCTCGATGCCCCGGCGGCGGATCTCGTCCGCGACCAGGTGCGGGGTCATGACCTCGCGCAGGTTGCCCAGGTGGATGGGACCGGAGGGGGAGAGTCCGGACGCGACGACGACAGGTTTGCCGGGTGCTCGGCGCTCCGCCTCGGCGATGACCTCGTCCGCGAAACGGGAGACCCAGTCGGTCTCGGTGCTGCTCTGAGCCACGACACGTCCTTCTATCTCGAATGCTGGCTTCAGCCATTCTCCCAGACGGAACGGGTCACTCTGAGGTTGCTTTTCCATCGAGAAACGGGTTGCCGCCGCGTGGGATACTCGGCTCTTGTCGGAACAACCAAGTGCACCCACCGGCACACCCTCACAGGAACGGCAGCTCATGGCCTCGGTCCCTTCCCTCGCTTCTTCCGTCAACCAGCGCGTCGCGGACGCCCTTGCCTCCGCCCTGCCGGAGGCCGGTGGCGCGGACCCGCTGCTGCGACGAAGCGACCGGGCCGACTTCCAGGCCAACGGCATCCTGGCGCTCGCGAAGAAGGCGAAGGCCAACCCGCGCGAGCTGGCGGCGACCGTGGTCGAGGGAATCCCGACGGGTGACCTGATCCAGGAGATCGAGGTCTCGGGCCCCGGCTTCCTCAACATCACCATCACCGACCGGGCGATCATCGAGACCCTGGCCGCGCGGGCCGGCGACGACCGCCTGGGCGTCCCGCTCGCGGCGAACGCCGGCACCACGGTGATCGACTACGCGCAGCCGAACGTGGCCAAGGAGATGCACGTCGGACACCTGCGCTCCGCCGTGATCGGCGCGGCGATGGTGGAGATCCTGGAGTTCACGGGCGAGAAGGTGGTCCGCCGCCACCACATCGGCGACTGGGGCACCCAGTTCGGCATGCTCATCCAGTACCTGCTGGAGCACCCGCACGAGCTGGACCACAAGTCGGACGAGGAGGTCTCCGGCGAGGAGGCCATGTCCAACCTGAACCGCCTGTACAAGGCCTCGCGCGCGCTCTTCGACTCCGACGAGGAATTCAAGACGCGGGCCCGGGCCCGGGTGGTGGACCTCCAGGCCGGCGATGCGCAGACCCTCGCCCTGTGGCAGCGGTTCGTCGACGAGTCGAAGATCTATTTCTACTCCGTCTTCAACAAGCTGGACATGGACATCCAGGACCCCGACGTGGTCGGCGAGTCCGGCTACAACGACATGCTGGTGGAGACCTGCAAGCTGCTGGAGGAGTCGGGCGTCGCCGTCCGCTCCAACGGCGCGCTGTGCGTCTTCTTCGACGACGTCAAGGGCCCGGACGGCAACCCGACCCCGCTGATCGTGCAGAAGTCGGACGGCGGCTTCGGCTACGCGGCGACCGACCTGTCGGCGATCCGCGACCGGGTGGGCAACCTGAACGCCTCGACGCTGCTCTACGTCGTGGACGCCCGTCAGTCGCTGCACTTCAAGATGGTCTTCGAGACGGCCCGCCGGGCCGGCTGGCTGAACGACGGGGTCAAGGCCGTGCAGCTGGCGTTCGGCACGGTGCTCGGCAAGGACGGCAAGCCGTTCAAGACCCGTGAGGGCGAGACGGTCCGGCTGGTGGACCTGCTCGACGAGGCCGTGGAGCGGGCCGCCACCGTGGTGCGCGAGAAGGCCAAGGAGCTGAGCGAGGAAGAGATCGCCGAGCGCGCGGCCCAGGTCGGCATCGGTGCGGTGAAGTACGCGGACCTGTCGACGTCGGCGGCCCGTGACTACAAGTTCGACCTCGACCAGATGGTGTCGCTGACCGGTGACACCTCCGTGTACCTCCAGTACGCGTACGCCCGTATCCAGTCGATCCTCCGAAAGTCCGGGGACGCGCGGCCCGCGGCCCGCGCGCAGCTGGCGCTCGCCCCGTCCGAGCGGGCACTGGGTCTGCACCTGGACCAGTTCGGCGAGCTGATCGCCGAGGCGGCAACGGAGTACGCCCCGCACAAGGTCGCGGCGTACCTCTACCAGCTGGCGTCGCTGTACACGACGTTCTACGCGGAGTGCCCGGTCCTCAAGGCCGACACCCCGGAGCAGGTCGAGAACCGTCTCTTCCTGTGCGACCTGACGGCCCGCACGCTGACGAAGGGCATGTCCCTCCTCGGTATCCGCACCCCCGAGAAGCTCTGACGTATCGCGCAACCCCTTCGAGCTCGCCGCCGCCGGCGGCGACCCGCCACCACCTGGGCCCTCGGCGGCGCGGGAGTGGCCCTCGCCATGGGCGCCGCCCTGGTCGCGGGCACCGG
>NZ_JBSGZP010000692.1:0-3815 GCF_053611065.1 Streptomyces sp. NPDC054840 | reverse complement strand
GCCCGGCACCGCGCCCGGCCGCATTGTCGGGCACGGCACCGGACGCCGCGGGCTCGGCCGACAAGATCCGAAAGAGACGGCCTAGGTCCGTGACGGGACCGTTCCGCCGGGCGGCGCGCCGTCCGGCGGGACTCCGAGTTCCCAGTCCAGCCCGTAGCGCTGGAACAGCTCCGCCCGCAACCGCTGCGCGGGCATCGGGGCGCCGGGCAGCAGGATCGCCACGACCGCGCCCATCAACAGGGCCCGCAGCAGCGGATAGTCCGCGTCGGGGTCCGCCGAGCCGTACCGGACGACGGTGTCCCGCAACAGCTCCGCAAGCCGCTGTTGCTCGGGACACCGCACGAAGCCGTCGGCCGCCAGGATGCCCGCCATGTGCGTGCGCATCAGCAGGGGTTCGTCCCGGGCCAGCCCCAGGACCGCGTCGACGGCGCGCGCGAGCCGCTCGCGCCCGCACTCGCTGCGGGGCTCCCGCTCCAGGGCGTCGTACAGGGTGAGGTGCATCAGCCGGTGCACCGCGGACTGCAGCAACTGCCGTTTGCCCGGGAAGTAGTAGGAGACCAGCCCGCGTGCCGTCCCCGCCCGGTCGGCGATGTCGCCGAGCGTCGTGGCCTCGTAGCCGTGCTCGGCCACGAGTTCGACCGTGGACTGCAGCAGCCGCTCCCGGGAACGTCTGCGCAATTCTTCATTGACCGATGCGCTGCGCGGGGACATGCTTACTCCTGCGTTGACTGGCTACCGGCCAATATACTCAGCGCACGGGGTCGCCTGCTCTGGGTGACACGGGGGATCATCCAGGGCAGGCACGCCGTACCCTCACCGCTCCACCGGGTCGCATCCGCGTTCGCGGACGGGCACGGACGTCGCGAGAGCCACCAGGGCCACGCCCAGGAGCCAGCCCGCCAGCACGTCCGACGGCCAGTGCACCCCGAGGTACACGCGGGTGAAGCCGACCCCGAGCACCGAGACCGCGGCCACCGTCCAGGCGGCCACCAGCCACGCGACCGCCGACCGGCCCGGAGCCGGGCGGGGCAGCAGCCACAGGAGCAGTCCGCACACCACCGTCGCGGTCATGGCGTGGCCGGACGGGTTGGCCGCGTACTGCGCCGAGTCCACCGGATCCGACCACACCGGACGTTCCCGACCCACCATCACCTTCAGCCCTTGCTGCACCACCGACGCCGCCAGCGTCACCAGGGCCACCAGCAGCGCCCGCCTCCGGTCGCCCCGCCACCACAGCAGCACGCAGGCGACCGCCGCCAGCGCCCGCATGGTCCAGGGGTCCCACACCCAGTCGCTGAGCACCCGCATGAACTGCGTGACGGAGGGATGGGCCACGGCGTGGGCGTGCAGATCCCGCGCGACCCGCTCGTCGTACGCGAGCAGCGGGCGCCACCCCGCCACCACGAGCGCCGTCAGGACCGCCGCGAGCAGCGCACAGCCGATGCCCGTCCACCACAGGGGATCTTTGCGCATGCCCCGATCCTCGCACCGTCGAGCACCGGCGGGCGGCGGGCAGCGCCGGGGCGCCCGTTCTACGCCAGGGCGCTCAGCCCCGGCACCAAGGCCACCACCAGCGGGATCGCGGGGACCAGTGTGGCCAGTGCCGTCAGCCGCAGCCGACGGCCGGGGGAGAGCCGGGGCGCCGCCGACAGCAGCCTGCGCACCCGCTGGGGAACGTGCGCGTGCTCGGGCGAGGAGGCGGTCCCGAACACCCCACGGTCCTCGTTGAGTCCGACCAGCGCCAGCGCGATCGTCAGCCGTCCGAACCGCCGGGAGGCCACATCGTCCGCGGCCATCTCCACCAGCCGGTGCATCTCCGCCTCGAACGCCGCGAAGACCGGCACCTGCGGGAAGCCCCGGGCCAGCGCCCGTGAACAGTGCAGCAGCCAGTCGTGCCGGGCCGCCGCGTGCCCCTGCTCGTGCGCCAGTACGGCGTCCAGCTGGCTGCCCTTCAGGCGGCCCAGCGCCGCCGTCGTGACCACCAGCTGCGGGGTCGCTCCCGGCAGCCACCAGGCGTCCGGCCGGGGACCCTCCAGTACGACGAGCCGCGCGCCCGCCGGGTCCTCCCCGGGCAGCAGCGGGGCCCGTAGCAGCAGTTCGCTGCCCTGGGCGCGCCGCCGGGCCCGTGCCCGCAGCACCTCACCGGTCAGCATCGCCCCGGTCCACAGCCCGCCGCCCGCCAGGGCGAGCGCGGTGATGGTGGCCCAGGGCCCGCCGGTCGCGCCCAGGGCGTAGGCGTCGACCACCCCGTGCGGGGCGGAGGCGAACAACCGGCCCCGGACCTCCTGCCAGGCGGCCGCCGCGCTCAGCAGCATCGACAGTCCGAAGCACAGGAGCACGGCACCGACCACGCACTGCCACACCCACAGGGCGACGACCGGCTCACGCTCGGGCCACCGGGCCCGGGCCAGCAGACGGGGGGCGAGCACCGCGGTCAGGGCGCCGAGCAACAGGAGAGCGGCGGGGACCATCATGACCGCCAGCCTATGAGCGTGGGACTACCTGCGGGTACGTCCTCGGGCCTTTGGTGACGCAGGACACGTCCGCCGGGCCCGTCACATCGTGAGCAGCATGGCCAACATCCCCATTCCCATGGCGAGTCGGCAGGCGCGGATGAGTTCGGTGGCTCCGCCCCGGCCGGCGGCCGGCCGCGGGGAGACGGTGTCCCCCGCGGTGAGCAGCCGGGTTCCACCGAGCATCACGTACCCGGCGTAGTAGAGGAGCAGCGCGCCCGTCAGCAGGGGCGGGCCGGCCGCCTGGGAGTGTTCCTGCCCGTGCCCGGCCCCGGGCCCCGCCATCAGGGCCATGTAGACCATCGTCAGCGAGCCGACCAGGTGGTGCGCGTGGTGGGATCCGCCCCGCAGCAGCCACAGGGCGTGCAGGGCGGTACCGCAGAAGACCACACCCAGCACGGGCGCCCGCCACCCGTCACCGTGCCCGCCGAGGGGCACGGCCATCAGGGCCATCCCGAATCCCATCACCGCCTCTCCGGCGGCGCCGCCCGAACCCCGCGCCCGCCGCAGGCAGTACGCACCGCTCACCGCGCACAGCAGCACCAGCAGCCAGGAGGAGACGGAGGTGGTGGGGGAAGTGGCGGAACCGTGCACGGCGGAACCTCCCGGTTCGTCGGCGTCACGGGGAGAGATGCCCCTCTCACGGCACCCTCACGCGGCTCCGGGTTACGCTCTCGGTGCCTTCCCGGCATGTCATATGCCGCCGCACTGAACGGAGCGCCCGATGACGACCGCCCAGCCCGAAGCCCTGAGTTTCCGCAGCGCCGTGGAGACGGACGTACCGGAACTGGTGGAACTCGTCGAGTCCGCCTACCGGGGGGACGCGAGCCGGGCCGGCTGGACCACCGAGGCCGACTACCTGGACGGGCAGCGCACCGACCCGGACGGGGTCCGCGCCGTCATCGCCGCCCCGGACGGGGTCCTGCTCGTCGTCGAGCGCGCGGGCGAGCTCATCGCCTGCTGCCAGCTCGAACACCGCGACGACCACGTGTACTTCGGGATGTTCGCCGTCCGCCCCGGCCTCCAGGGCGCGGGCCTCGGCAAGGAGATCCTGGCCGAGGCCGAGCGCCGCGCCCGCGAGACCTGGGGCGCCAAGGAGATGCGGATGACGGTGGTGCACGTACGGGAGGAGCTCATCGCCTACTACGTGCGCCGCGGCTACCGGCGCACCGGCGAGCTGAGCCCCTTCCCCTACGGTGACGAGCGCTTCGGCGTCCCGCTCCGCGACGACCTGGCCTTCGAGCTGCTGGTCAAGCCGCTCTGAGCCGGAGTCCGGTCGCGCATCAGAGCCGGAGCCGGCTC
>NZ_JBSGZP010000691.1:0-3836 GCF_053611065.1 Streptomyces sp. NPDC054840 | reverse complement strand
GTACAGAGTACCGGCCAGGTGGGGGTGGCGGGAGCGGCTCAAGGGGTCAGGAGGTCTGGGCCTTGTCGTAGGCCGCCTTCGCCTCGTTGCCGAAGTACGGGCCGTACATCCGGTTCGGCAGGAAGGTGTAACCGAAACTGTTCACCGAGACCTGGGTGCCCAGGCCCGTGGCCTCGTTGAAGTCCTGGAACCAAGGGCCGCCGCTGGAGCCGCCGGTCATGTTGCAGCCCAGGCTGTGGTCCTTGGTCAGCAGGAAGTCCTTGCCGCTGTTGCCGCTGCAGTAGACCAGCTTGGTGCCGTCGTACGGAGCCGCCGCGGGGAAGCCGAAGGAGTACATCTTCTTGTTGTAGCCGCCGTTGAAGGCGATCCCCTGGGCCCCGACGGCCTGGCTGAGGGTCTGCCCGTTCAGCGGGGCGACGACGGCGAGGCCGACGTCCATGTTCATGTCCTCGCTCGCGGCCCACTGGTCGGTGGCGAAGGTCTTGGTGGCCGACCACTGCCCGTAGGGAGCGGAGCCGTTGTTGTAGGCGGGGACGAAGACCCAGTTCGTGTGCCAGGCGCCCTGGTACTTCACGCAGTGGCCGGCCGTGATGACCGTGCTCCCGTTGGCGCTGGTGACCGAGTCGCCGGAGCAGGATGCGGTCCGGTCTCCCATCGTGAAGAAGACGCGCCCCGAGGTCTTCACCACGGCGCCGCCGGTCGTCCAGGCGCCCCCTGCCTGCGGGAACGCCGTGGGAGACGCGGCCGCCGTCGGGGCGATGGTCGTGGGGGCAGCCGACGTGGCGACCGGGGTACGGGCCGCTCCGGGGACCGCCGTCACGTCGAGCGGGGCGGCTGCGCGCATCCGCTCGGCGGTCCAGAAGCTTTGGCTGTGCCGCTGCTGGAAGGACGCGGGGGCGTCCGCGGCGATCGAGGGGGTGGCCGCCGTCAGGGCGCCCGCGACCAGGACACCGGCCGCGAGCAGGACGGACAAGGCCGTGCGATGACGATTCACGCATGACTCCTTCTGCCGTGCCCGGGCCGGGTGACGAAGCCGGGCAGGGTGGGGGTGAAGAGCGGTCGGTGCGGATCGGCTGTGCGCGGTGCGTCGTGCGTCGTGCGTCGTGCGGATTACGGGGGCAGAGTGGCACGGGCACGGCTCAATGTCAGTGGGCAGTCGGAACGTTCGGTCGGTTCCGGCCAGGAAATGGCCAACTCCGCGCCGTCGCAGCGCCATATGGAGGCATCGGACGCCATGGGACGTCATACGGTGAGCATGACGCCCGCGTACGAAACCCCCGCCACCACCACCCACGCCCCGAGGCCCAGTGCCGCGGCCCGCCCGCCGGTCCGGGCCAGCGTCGGCAGGTGCACCGCGCTCCCCAGGCCGAACAGGGCCGCCGCCAGCAGAGCCTCCTGAGCGGTGTGCGCCAGTTCCAGAGCTACGTCGGGCAGTACCCCGGTGGCGCGCAGCGCGGCCGCGGCCAGGAACCCGAGCACGAACAGCGGCACCGGCGCGGGCCTGCGGCCCGAGGCGGTGCGCACCCCGCGGCGCCGGGCCCGTACCGAGAACGCCACGGCCGCCACCAGCGGGGCGAGCAGCGCCACCCGCATCAGCTTGACCAGCACCGCCTCGCCGAGGGCGGCGGGGCCCGCGGTCTGCGCCGTGGCCACGACCTGGCCGACGTCGTGAACCCCGGCGCCTACCCACCGCCCGAAGGCCGGATCGGAGAGCCCCAACGGCCCCTGGAGCAAGGGGAGTATCCCTATGGCGAGCGTCCCGCAGAGGGTGACCAGTGCCACCGAGGCGGCCACGTCCTCCTCGTCGCTCCCGGACACCTCGCTCACCGCGCCGATCGCCGAGGCGCCGCAGATCGAGTACCCGGTGGCGATCAACAGCGGCTGATCTCCGGGAAGTCCCAACCGGCGGCCCAGCCAGAGGGTGCCGAGGAAGGTGGCCGCGACCACGCCGACCACCATGGCCACCGTCGCCCAGCCCAGCCCGAGCACCTGGTCCAGCCCCAGGCCGAGGCCCAGCAGGACGATGCCCATCCGCATCAGCCGACGGCCGGCCAGAGAGAGACCCGGGCGGGCGGCCGCGCGTACGAACGTCCGTAGGCCCGGTAGGTGCGCCACTGCGATGCCCAGCACCACCGACGCGGTCAGCATCGGCACGGCGGGCACGAGGCGGTGGACGCACCAGGCTGTCAGCGCGCCGCCCACCGCCATCGCCAACCCGGGCCATGGAGTGGGTGTTTCACGTGAAACCGGCCGGACCGCCGTGCCCTGAGGGCGGTGGAGGAGGGCCATCAGTCGACGGGGAGCGTGTAGACACGGCGGATGCTGGTGCCCAGCCGGGAGACGTCGGCACCGTAGACATGCACCGATATCGCCTTGCCTGTACAGGAGTTGCGCACCTTGTGGATGTCACCGGGCGGAGCGAACCCACAGACGTCACCCTGGGCGTTGACGACGTCCTCGGTGGCCACCAGCCGGGCGGGACCCGCGCCGGGCGCGAGCCGGAAGCGGCGTTCGCTCTCCTCACCCTGGTGCACCCCGGCCACGCACCAGGACACGTGGTCATGGATGCAGGTCTCCTGCCCGGGCAGCCACACCAGTGCCACCACGGAGAAGCTCCCGTCGGACTCGGCGTGCAGGATGTGCTGCCGGTAGCGCTCGGGGTCGCCTTCCCGCTGTGCCGGGGTCAGCAGGTCGGGCGCGCCCAAGTGCGGGGCGAGCCGTTCACCCACCAGGTACGCGGTGAGGTCGGGAGCCAGCCCCCGCTCCACGACCGTGCGGATCTCACTGACGAGGGCGGCCATCCTCGTGGTGGTACGGGCCGGCGTGGTGGTGGTCATATCGGCAGCGTGCTGCCGACGTTCCATCACGTCCAACGACAGTTATGACCTGAAAACCCAAGCGCTGCTTATGGATTGGTCAGCAGCCGACCCTGTTCGCCGCCACCTGCTTCAGCACGTCGAGCACCACGGCCGTCGCCGGGATCCGCAGATGGTCGCGGTAGACGTACGCGGCGATGTGCCGGCGCGCGGTGGGCTGGAGGGCCCGCCCGCAGACCCGGCTCAGCGAGAGTGAGGGCAGCACCAGCGCGGGCATCATCGCCACGCCCAGCCCTTGTGCGACCAGGCTCTGCACGACCAGGTTGTCGTCCGTGGCGAACCGGATGTCGGGCACGAACCCCAGCTCCGCGCACTCGTGCAGCAGGTTCGCCCGGCAGCGCGGGCAGCCCGCGATCCACCGTTCCTCGGCGAGGTCGGCCAAGTGCACGGCGCGTCGGCGGGCCAGCGGATGCCCGGTCGGGAGCAGCACCGTCAGCTGGTCCTCCAGCAGCCTGACCTCGGCGACCTCCTCCGGGATCTCCTCGTGCAGGCCGGGATACGTGAAGGCCAGGGTGATGTCGCACTCCCCGCGCTCCAGCCGGCGCAGCGACTCGGGAGGCTCGCCTTCCAGCAATTCCACCTGTATGCCCGGATGGTCCTTGGCCAGGCTGCTCAGGGCCTCGGGGACGAGAGTGACGTTGGCGCTGGGGAAGCCGCACAGCCTGACCCGGCCGGTGCGCAGCCGGGCGTACGCCCTCAGCTGGGCCTCGGCGGCGGAGAGGTTGCCGAGGATGGTCTCGGCGTGCCGGGAGAGCGACTCCCCGGCCTCGGTGAGCTGCATCTTGCGGCCAACGCGGGTGAACAGCGGGGTTCCGACGGCGCGTTCGAGCGCCTTCATCTGCTGGGTGATGGCGGGCTGGGTGTACCCCAGCACGCGGGCGGCGGCCGAGTACGACCCGGAGGCGACCACCGCGTGAAAGGTCCGTATGTGCCGAGAATCGAACACCATCGAAGCATAAG
>NZ_JBSGZP010000690.1:0-3837 GCF_053611065.1 Streptomyces sp. NPDC054840 | reverse complement strand
CGCCACACCCGGGTCGGTCGGTGGGGCGGGGCCGTGCTGGCCGCCGGGTGCACGCCGTCGGGGGCCTCACCGGCACCCACCCACTCAGACTCGGTCTCCCCGTGACGGCGTCGGGCAGGTAGTGGCCGGCGCGCAGCTGTGCTCAGGTGGAGGGGCAAAGGCCGGATCCGGGTTGGATGCTGCCGACCGGGGCGGTGACCGGCGACGTGTGACGGCTGCCGGACCTGCCCGGGGTCGACAGCGTCACGGGGCCTGCTGCCCGAGGACCTGGTGCGTCCTCAGCCGCGAGGACAGCTATTCGGAGCAGCCCGTCCGAAGGCAGCTCCCCACAGTCGCTATGGCACCCCTCTACTGGGTGGAGCCTGCCGTTGACGCGCTCGAACGAGGAGGCGCCCCACCCCGACAGAGTGCTCACGTCCGGGTGCGGCGCCCCGGGTGCGCCCCGGCGGCGGGGTTCAGTACGAGACGTCGAAGTAGTCGAGGTGAACTCGACCGGACCTGGTCGCCTCGGCTTCCGCGTCGCCACCTGGGCCGCCGGCCCGGGCCTGCCCGCAGACACCACAGCTCTGGCGGCCGCGCTGCGCACCTGGCTCGGCGAACCGCACACACGTACGCCGAACGGCCAACAAGGTGAACCTGGCCAACCTGCGGGCTGGAAAAGCACCGGACAACGCAGCGGGGAGGTCTGATTGTGTGCGATCCGCTCTGCCGGCCGGTTCGGCACAGATCTGCCCTGATGCTGCCCAAAGGCCACCCCGCCTCCGCGCAAAACATCCGAGGAGCAGGAACGACGATGGCACCCGATCCGACAACCGCCCAGGTGACCATGACCCTGGCTGCCCTTGCAGCCACCGGGGCCACCCCGCGTCCGTCCGGGGAAACCCCGCAACAACAGACCGAACGAATCATCACCGGCATCAGCGCGCAACTGAGCGATCCCAGCCTTGCGACGCAGGGCGCGTGGAAACTGGTGTGGCTCGCCCTGAGCGAGGCCAACGCGAATATGGCCTACATCGCACGGAGCACCAACGGCTCCAACGAGTTCGCCGTGGTCGCTCGCGGAACGGACGCCGATCTGACCGACATCCTCGAAGACCTCGATGTCGGCACAGTCGTCCCGTTCCCCGAAAGCGGATCGCCCAAGCCCATCGCCGTTTCCAAGGGGGCGATGGATGCGTTCAAACGGGTTGTCAACGCCCAATCGATCGCCGCACCCTCCCCGAACGTCACGCTCGCTCAGGCGCTCACCGCCGCACTCGACTCGGCGCCGTCCTCGCCGCAGCCGACCGTCTATCTGACCGGTCACAGCCTGGGCGGTTGCATCGCCACCATGCTCGCGCCGTACCTGCAGGCACAGACCTGGCCGAAACAGCCGAAGTTCGCGGTGATCACCTATGCCGCTCCCACCGCCGGCGTACAGAGCTTCGTCGACTACTTCGACTCCGTGCCGTGGGTCATCGACGAGCGCCACAACAACGCCTACGACCTGGTACCGCACGCGTGGGCCGATCTCGACACCACCGCCGGCTGGTACCCCAGCCCGGGACCGCAGGCAACCGAAGAAGTGAAGCTGCTCATCGGGGCGATCTCCAAGCGCACCAAGGGCAACGTCTACGTCCAGCCCGGCACGCTCTGCCCGATGAACACCAGCTACACGAGCCTTGCCAAGAACCTGGTCAACAAGACCACTCAGGACTTCCTCGGCCAGGTCGCCTTCCAGCACGCCAACTCCACCTACCTGGACCTGGTGGGAGCGCCTCCCGTCCCTTCCGCACCGGTGGTGACCGACGTGACCCCCACCTTCGGCGAACCAGGCACCAAGGTGACCATCAACGGCACCGGTTTCAGTAAGGACAGCATGGTCGACTTCGGCCGCTTCGCCTGCCCCACGCTCAACATCGACTCCGACAGCAGGATCACCGCCAAGGTCCCCGAGGGAACCGGCGTCGTCCACGTCCGCGTCACCAACACCCTCGGCACCTCCCCGGCCGTCGCCATGGGGCAGTTCGCCTATGGCGGACCCGCACCTGTGGTGGTCAGTGCCGTCAGCCCGACCAGCGGAGAGGTCGGCACCCTGGTCACCATCAGCGGCTCGGGCTTCGCCGATGGCGCCACCGTGCACTTCAAGGACAAGGCATCCGATTCGGTCAAGTTCGTCTCCACCGGACAGATCACCGCAACCGTGCCCGGTCAGCTCGACGACCACCAGACGGTGAACCTCACCGTGACGGTCGGCAAGGCCACCTCTCCCACCAGCCCGGCCGACGAGTTCACCTACACCGGACGGTAGCGTCCGCACGTCCCGTTCCCGGGGTGGCCCTTCGAGCGGCCCCGGGCCTTTGCCGCCGACCGGTCGAACCGTGCCCGGGCAAGGGCTCGCCGCAGGACGGATCACCCTGCGGCGAACGGGGCCACGGAGCAGTGCGGCACGGCGAGCAGCTGCCGGGCGACCATGTCTCCTCAACCCAGCCTCGGCCACCGGATCAGGTTGTGGCCGAGCTCACCGGAGCCGCCGTAGGGCTCGCCCCGGATGGCGTTGTGGTTGGCCGCGGCGCCCCCGCCGGATTGACCGCACTCCACCGGGTCACGGCCTCGGGACTGGTAGGCGCGCATGTTGAGGTGTCGCGTATTCGTCAGCCGAGGTGTGTGCATGGCCCGATGAGATGACCGACAGTGATCCGGGAGTCTCGTTCTCTGCTGTTGGACCTCGTCTTGTGACTGCGAGCTTCCGCTTACTCCAGATAGAGAGCTGCCAAGCGGGGCAGTCGGCGGGTCATTTCGTCGTGGTCATCGAAATCGAAGTTCCAGGTGGGGTCCAGCTCCCGGTAGCGGATGGTGGGTGGGCTCGCTGGGAGCTGATCACCGGTCGCCGAGATGTGTGCGTTCCAGGCGATGCCCAGCATGTCCGCACCCTCCAGGTCGACGCCGTCGGCTGCGGAGGCTTGGACGATGGGCAGTTCTGCCAGGGCATCGGGATCAGCGACTACGCGCTCGAATACTTCACAACCCTGAGCGATCAGCCAGCCGCGGAAGTAGTCGAAGCCGTCGTCAGAGCACCCACCGTTGGCAAGGTAAGCAGCGGCCCAGAGAGGATTGCTGTAGGAGTCAACCATCAGGTCCCACAGAACCTGCTCAGCTGCGACGATCTCCTCGACCGGCCGGGAGGCCAGCAGCGAGGTCGCCTCGCGAGCGACCGCTTCGCCGTCGTTCGGGTTGGACGCCTGATTGCGAGCTGCCTCAATGAGCTGCCAGAACTGCTGCTTGTTCATGGAGGCAGAGCCTGCCACCTGGTACTGACATCGGGCCGGTCGCGGGAGCTTGGCTCACCAGAGCAGCCACGTCGTTCCTGTCGGCGGGTGTGGTCGCCAGGTGCATATCGACTCCAGGTTCCTCCGGCTTCGGTGACCAGGCGGGTGGCGGTCTTGTCGTGGCAGCCGAGTGCCTTCGCGATGATGGGTGCCGGGGCTTGGCTCTGTCACGCTGATCGCGGAATCACCCTGTTCGCCAGACGCTGGCCCGATTCACTGGATGCCGGCTCGTCTGCGATCGATGTGCCGGCGCGGTCGCCGGTGCCCGGCACGTCCTTGGCGAGCCGGCCTGCGAGTGCGCTCACCGGGCATCGACCGGGTGAGGACGCCGAGTGTGAGCAGAGCGAGCGCCGGCAGCACGGCGACGATGATTCCCATCGGCAAGGCGTCGGTGGCGCCACCCGCGCCGGCCAGCGGAGCAAGTGCCCCGCCCAACATGAACTGGCTGAAGCCGAGCAGAGCGGCTGCCGACCCGGCGTGTCCGCCGTGGTCGGCCAGGGCCTGGGGCGCGGCGTTCGGCATGACCAGG
>NZ_JBSGZP010000689.1:0-3839 GCF_053611065.1 Streptomyces sp. NPDC054840 | reverse complement strand
GCGCACTGCCGAGCAGTGCGCCGATCGCCAGCATCTTGCGACGAGGGGTGAACACAAGGCCTCCATCTGGTAGTTGAGGCGTCCCAGCTTCGTTAGGAAACTTTACTACCAGAGCTGACGGCAGCTCAATACCCGGGCGGACCCCAAGGAATGAGCCCGTCCGGTCAGAGCCAGCCGTTACGCCTGAAGCCCCGGTGGATGACGAAGCAGGCGAGCGCCATGACACCGAGGACCAGCGGGTAGCCGTAGGTCCAGTGCAGTTCGGGCATGTGGTCGAAGTTCATGCCGTACACCCCGCAGACCATGGTCGGCACGGCAACGATCGCCGCCCATGCCGTGATCTTGCGCATGTCCTCGTTCTGGGCCACGGTCACCTGCGCCAAGTGGGCCTGCAGGATGGAGTCCAGGAGGTTGTCGTAGGCGCCGATCTGCTCCGTGGCCCGGGTCAGGTGATCGGCCACGTTCCGGAAGTACGCGCGGGTCTCCGGCGGGATGACCGGTATCGGCTGGGTGGCCAGTTGCTGGAGCGGGCGGCTCAGGGGCGCCACCGCCCGCCGGAGCTCAAGGAGTTCACGCTTGAGCTGGTAGATCCGCCCAGCGTCGCCGCGGCCGCCGTCCTCGCTGAACACCGCCGTCTCGACGGCGTCGATGTCGTTCTGCACCGCGTCCGTCGCGGCCACGTAGTCGTCGACCACATGGTCGGCCATGGCGTGCAGAACGGCCGCGGGCCCATTGGCCAGTTGGTCCGGGGCGGCCTCCAGCTCCTCGCGGACCGGGCCCAGCGTGCCGCGACCGCCGTGCCGGATGGTGATGATGAAGTCCTGGCCGGTGAAGGCCATCAGCTCGCCGGTCTCCACCACCTCGCTGGTCGCGGTCAGCTCCTCGTGCTCCACGTAACGCACGGTCTTGAAGACGGAGAACAAGGTGTCGTCGTAGCGCTCCACCTTGGGACGCTGATGCGCGTTCACCGCGTCCTCGACGGCGAGGGGGTGCAGGCCGAACAGCTCGGCCAGCCCGGCCAGCTCCGACCTCGCCGGCTCGTGCAGGCCGATCCAGACGAACCCGTCGCCCGTCTTGCGGACCCGGCGCAGCGCCTCCTCGACCTCGGCGCAGTCGTCCTGCCGTACGCCGTCGCGGTAGACGATGCAGTTGACCACCGCGCTGCCGAGCGGGGAACGGGCCGGGTGGCTGAGGTCGACGGCCCGCCGGTAGCTGCGCCGCACGACCCGGCGCAGGTTGCTGAACATGGACAACGGCGTACTCCCCTTCGGCGGATCAGCGGCCAGTCTGCCACCGCCGCCGGAACGCCTGCGTCCGGGCTCACCGCCCGGGGAGCTCCGCCGCCCGTCTCAGACCCGGTCGATGAACACGCTCGTCGACTTCACCCGCGCCGTGGCCCGCGCGCCCACTTCCAGCCCGAGCTCCTCCACCGCCTCGCGCGTCAGCAGCGACACGATGCGGTGCGGCCCGGCCTGGATCTCCACCTGCGCGTCGACCGTGCCCAGCTTCACCCCGGTGACGATGCCGGGGAAGGCGTTGCGGGCCGAGGTGTGCGGGGCCTCCTCGCCCTCGGTGCCCTCCTGCGCTGCCTGGACGCAGAAGGCGGCCAGGTCGGGCCCGTCCACCATCCGCCGGGTGCCCTCGCGGTGGGTGGGGAACCGGTCGCCGTCCGCCCAGCGCCGGGCCGTGTCGACGCTGACGCCGAGCAGCCGGGCGGCCTGGCCGATCGTGTAGGACTCCATGGTCAGCAGCTTAGGCGTTGTCTTGTGGATCAGTCCGGATCAGGTCGGATCAGGCCGGATCCACCAGGGGCGGGCGGGCCGGATCCACCAGGATCGGGCCGGGTCAGGCCGGGGGGTTGCGGAGCGACTCCCGGGCCGCCGCCGCGATCACGTCCGCGACCGTCGACAAGGCGGGCGAATCGAGCTTCCACTGTTGCCAGTACAGGGGTACGTCCATCGGCCGCAGCGGCTCCAGCAGCACCAGCTGCCCCGTTCGCACCAGCGGTCTCGACTGCTGCTCCGGCACCAGCCCCCACCCCAGCCCCGCGACCACCGCGTCGCGGAACCCTTCCGACGTCGGTACGTAGTGCCGTACCGGCCCGGCCCCGACCGCCGGGTCCCCCGTCAGCCCGCGGACGAAGGCGTCCTGGAGGTCGTCCTTCCGGTCGAACACGATCGTCGGCGCCTCTCGCAGGTCCCGCTCAGGCTCCCCCCTCAGGTAGCGGGCCGCGAACGCGGGACTGGCGACCGGCAGGTACCGGGCCAGGCCCAGCATCCGTACGCTGCAGCCGGCCACCGGGTCGGGCGAGGAGGTCACCGCCGCCATCACCTGCCCCTCCCTCAGCAGCGCCGTCGTGTGCGACTCGTCCTCGCGGTGGAGCTCGATGCAGACCGGCGGATCCTGCGGCACCCGCGCCAGCACGGGCAGGAACCAGGTGGCGAGGGAGTCCGCGTTCACCGCGATCGGCAGCCGCACCGGGCCCCTCCCGTCGGCCATCCCCAGCTCGGCGCGCGCATCGCGCTCCAGGCGGGCCAGCTGCCGGGCGAAGCGCACCACCACCTCCCCGGATTCGGTCGCCCGCACCGGCTTCGTCCGCATCAGCAGCACCCGCCCGGTCCGCTGCTCCAGCGCTTTGACCCGTTGGCTGACCGCGGACGGGGTCACGTGCAGGGCGGCCGCCGCCGCGTCGAAGGTGCCCTCGTCCACCACGGCGAGCAGCGTGCGTACCTGGTCCAGTGGAAGCTCATCCATCACAAGCGCTAATGGTACGTAAAAATCTTTAGCTGTACTGAATCGCAGGCGCTGCCTACCGTCGATGTCATGAACTACGGCATCGTCACCGCGGCCCTGGCCGGCTTCGGCACCGGACTCTCCCTCATCGTCGCCATCGGCGCGCAGAACGCCTTCGTCCTCCGCCAAGGTGCGCGCCGTCACGCGGTCCTCGCCGTGGTCGCCATCTGCGCCGTCTCCGACGCGGTCCTCATCGCCCTCGGCGTCGCCGGCGTCGGCGCCTTCGTCACCGCCTGGCCGGCCGCCCTGACCGGGGTCGGGCTGGCCGGGGGCGGGTTCCTGATCTGCTACGGAGTCCTCGCCGCCCGCAGGGTGCTGCGGCCCGCCCCCGGCGCCGCCCTCACCACGGAGGGCGCGACGAGCGGGTCCGCCCGCCGGGCCGTACTGACCGCACTGGCCATGACCTGGCTCAACCCGCACGTCTACCTGGACACCGTGCTGCTCCTGGGGTCCCTCGCCGCCGACCGCGGGGACCTGCGCTGGGCCTTCGCCATCGGGGCCGTGCTGGCCAGCCTGACCTGGTTCGCCGGTCTGGGCTACGGGGCCCGGCTGCTGAGCGGCCTGCTCGCCCGGCCGGCCGCCTGGCGGATCCTGGACGGGCTCGTCGCTGCGACCATGGTCACCATGGGCGGCCTGCTGCTGGCCCGCGCCTGAGCCCGCATGTCGGCGCCGGGCAGCCGCCGCGGCCGGGGCATAGTGCTCGTGCCGCCGACCCGATCCTCAGGAGCCCGCCGTGCCCGACCGTCCCTCCCCGCTCGTGGCCGCCGCCGGGGTCGTCCTGGACACGCGTGGGCGGGTCCTCGTACTGACCACCCCGGGCCGGACGGAGCCGGAGCTTCCGGGCGGCGTGGTCGAGGACACCGAGACCCCGGAGGAAGGGCTCGCCCGCGCACTGCGGCAGGAGCTGGGCCTGGCGCGGCGGGCCGGCCGGCTGCTGGCGGTGGACTCCCTGCCGCCCGGCCCGTCCGGCCCGTCCGGCCCGTCCGGCCCGTCCGGCCCGTCCGGCCCGTCCGGCGCGCCCGGCGCGCCCGGCGCGCCCGGCCGCT
>NZ_JBSGZP010000688.1:0-3841 GCF_053611065.1 Streptomyces sp. NPDC054840 | reverse complement strand
GGCCGGGGCTCCCCCCCGCACCCCCCCCCTCCACCCCCGCCGGGGCCGTATACCTCCCCCCGGCCGCGGTTCCAGGCGCGGGTCGGGCCGCGCCGGGGAAGCCCCACGCAGCGGGCCCGCGCCCAGCCTCGTACGGCATCAGCGCAAACCGTTTCGTGGGTCGGGGGCCGGGCCCCATAGGATTGGGTCCGAAACGAAACATCCACCCACCCCCAGAGGATCGCTGCATGCCTGGCATTACGCGCGAGGAGGTCGTCCACCTCGCTCGGCTGGCGCGCCTTGAGCTGTCCAGCAACGAGCTGGATCACTTCGCCGGACAGCTCGGCGACATCATCGGCGCGGTCGCCCGCGTTTCCGAGGTCGCCGACCAAGACGTCCCGCCGACCTCCCACCCGCTGCCGCTGACCAACGTCATGCGCGCGGACGAGGTCCGTCCGTCGCTCACCCCCGAGCAGGCGCTCTCCGGTGCTCCCGCCCAGGAGCAGCAGCGTTTCAAGGTGCCGCAGATCCTGGGGGAGGACTAACAACCATGGTCGACATCATCAAGCTCACGGCCGCCGAGACCGCCGAGAAGATCGCCTCCGGCGAGCTCACGGCCGTCGAGGTGACCGAGGCCCACCTGGCCCGCATCGACGCCACCGACGAGAAGGTCCACGCCTTCCTGCACGTGGACCGGGAGGGCGCGCTCGCCCAGGCCCGCGCCGTCGACGCCAAGCGCGAGGCCGGCGAGAAGCTCGGCCCGCTGGCGGGCGTCCCGCTCGCCCTCAAGGACATCTTCACCACCGTCGGGGTCCCGACGACCGTCGGTTCGAAGATCCTCGAAGGCTGGATCCCGCCCTACGACGCCACCCTGACGCGCAAGCTGAAGGAAGCCGACGTCGTCATCCTCGGCAAGACCAACATGGACGAGTTCGCCATGGGGTCCTCCACCGAGAACAGCGCGTACGGCCCCACCGGCAACCCCTGGGACCTCACCCGGATCCCCGGCGGCTCCGGCGGCGGCTCCGCGGCGGCCCTCGCCGCCTTCCAGGCCCCGCTCGCCATCGGCACGGACACCGGCGGTTCCATCCGCCAGCCCGCCGCCGTCACGGGCACGGTCGGCGTGAAGCCCACGTACGGCGGTGTCTCCCGCTACGGCATGGTGGCCTTCTCCTCCTCCCTCGACCAGGGCGGGCCCTGCGCCCGTACGGTCCTGGACGCGGCCCTCCTGCACGAGGTGATCGCCGGGCACGACCCGCTCGACTCCACCTCCATCGACGCCCCGGTCCCGCCGGTCGTCGAGGCCGCCCGCAACGGCTCCGTCGCCGGTATGCGCGTCGGTGTGGTCAAGCAGTTCGCCGGTGAGGGCTACCAGGCCGGTGTCGTCCAGCGCTTCAACGAGTCGGTCGAGCTCCTCAAGGAGCTCGGTGCCGAGATCGTCGAGCTGGACTGCCCCTCCTTCGACCTCGCGATGGCCGCGTACTACCTGATCGCGCCGTCCGAGTGCTCCTCCAACCTGGCCCGCTTCGACGCCATGCGCTACGGCCTGCGCGTCGGCGACGACGGTACGAAGTCCGCCGAGGACGTCACCGCCCTGACCCGCGAAGCCGGCTTCGGCGACGAGGTCAAGCGCCGCATCATCCTCGGCACGTACGCGCTCAGCTCCGGCTACTACGACGCGTACTACGGCTCGGCCCAGAAGGTCCGCACGCTCATCACCCAGGACTTCGAGAAGTCCTTCGAGAAGGTGGACGTGATCGTCTCCCCGACGACCCCGACCACCGCCTTCCCCATTGGCGAGCGCACCGACGACCCGCTGGCCATGTACCTCGCGGACCTGTGCACCATCCCGACCAACCTGGCCGGCAACTCCGCCATGTCGCTGCCCTGCGGCCTGGCACCGGAGGACGGTCTCCCGGTCGGGCTCCAGATCATCGCCCCGGCGATGAAGGACGACCGGCTCTACAAGGTCGGTGCCGCCGTCGAGGCGGCCTTCGTCGCACGCTGGGGTCACCCGCTGCTTGAGGAGGCACCGTCCCTGTGAGCACCAGTGCACTGACCAAGGCCAAGGGCTTCAAGAAGTCCAAGACCGGCACCTACCTGTCGATCGGCACCACCGCCTTCGGCGCGATCAGCGTGATCAAGCAGGTCAAGAAGGCCCGCAGCGAGCACGACGTGCTGAAGCTGGTCGACGCCGCCGTGTCCGCCGCCGCCATCGTCACCGGCCTCGCGATCCTGTACCGCGAGCTGAAGCGCCTGGGCGACGACGACGTCCTGCTGGGCTGAGAGGGAAAGTTTCACCGTGACCACCTTCACCGAACTGCTCTCGTACGAGGACGCTCTCGCCTCGTTCGACCCCGTCATGGGCCTTGAGGTCCATGTCGAGCTCGGCACCAAGACCAAGATGTTCTGCGGCTGCTCCACCGAGCTGGGCGCCGAGCCCAACTCGCAGACCTGCCCCACCTGCCTCGGCCTGCCCGGCTCCCTGCCGGTCGTCAACGCGATCGGCATCGAGTCGGCCGTCAAGATCGGCCTCGCGCTGAACTGCGAGATCGCCGAGTGGTGCCGCTTCGCCCGGAAGAACTACTTCTATCCGGACATGCCGAAGAACTTCCAGACCTCCCAGTACGACGAGCCCATCGCCTACAACGGCTACCTGGACGTCCAGCTGGAGGACGGGGAGATCTTCCGCGTGGAGATCGAGCGCGCCCACATGGAGGAGGACACCGGTAAGTCGCTGCACGTCGGCGGCGCCACCGGCCGCATCCACGGCGCGTCCCACTCCCTGCTGGACTACAACCGCGCCGGCATCCCGCTCATCGAGATCGTCACCAAGCCGATCGAGGGCGCGGGAGAGCGGGCCCCCGAGGTCGCCAAGGCGTACGTCGCCGAGCTGCGCGAGGTCATCAAGGCGCTCGGCGTCTCCGAGGCCCGCATGGACAAGGGCCAGATGCGCTGCGACGTGAACCTGTCGCTGCGCCCGACCCCCGAGTCCGAGTTCGGCACTCGCTCGGAGACCAAGAACGTCAACTCCCTGCGTTCCGTGGAGCGCGCGGCCCGCTTCGAGATCCAGCGCCACGCGGCGGTGCTCTCGTCGGGCGGCTCGATCGTGCAGGAGACCCGGCACTTCCACGAGGAGGACGGCTCCACCACGGCCGGCCGCATCAAGGACAACGCCGAGGACTACCGGTACTTCCCGGAGCCCGACCTGGTCCCCGTCGCCCCGGCCCGTGCCTGGGTCGAGGAGCTGCGCGGCGGTCTGCCCGAGATGCCGCGCGTGCGCCGCAACCGGCTCCGCGAGGAGTGGAACGTCACCGAGCACGACATGCAGTCGATCCTCAACGCGGGGGCGGTGGACTCCATCGTCGCCACGATCGAGGCCGGTGCCGACTCGGCCGCCGCACGCAAGTGGTGGATGGGCGAGCTGGCCCGTAACGCCAACGAGCAGGGCGTCGTGGTCGACGAGCTGCCGATCACCCCGGTCCAGGTGGCCCGGGTCGCGGCTCTGGTCGCCGACGGCTCGCTCAACGACAAGCTGGCCCGCAAGGTCCTCGAAGGCGTCCTCGCCGGCGAGGGCACCCCGGACGAGGTCGTCGAGAAGCGCGGCCTGAAGGTCGTCTCGGACGAGGGCGCGCTCGGCGCGGCCGTGGACGAGGCCATCGCGGGCAACGCGGCAATCGCGGACAAGATCCGCGGCGGCAAGGTCGCCGCCGTCGGCGCCCTGGTCGGAGCGGTCATGAAGACCACCCGCGGCCAGGCCGACGCGGCGCGCGTCAAGGAGCTCATCCTGGAGCGCCTGGGCGCGTCTTCAAGCGCAACCACTTCCACGGCTGAGACCGGCGATGCAGCTCCTGGACTGGGG
>NZ_JBSGZP010000687.1:0-3842 GCF_053611065.1 Streptomyces sp. NPDC054840 | reverse complement strand
CCGTCAGCCAGCGCCGCAGCGCGCCCGCGACCAGGGCGATCAGCACGTCGTTGACGGTGCCGCCGACGCCCTTGCGGACGAGGTTGACCTCGTCCAGGTCGAGCGCGAGGCCGGCGACCGCACGGGTGCCCGAGCGCATGGAGTCCGCGGTGAGGGCCGCCGGAACCCCGAGCGGCAATCCGGCGCGGGCCACGGCGGCCCCGATCTCCAGGGCCTGGCCGACGTCCTGGACCCGGGCCGCCAGGACTCCGGGGAGCCTGCGCAGGACGGAGCCGCCCCGCTGCTCGGGGACCGGGCGCACGGGCGGCCGCGGGGCCGTCGCCTCGTCGAACAGGGTGGCCGCGAGGGCCAGCGCGCCCAGACCGTCGGCGAGGGCGTGGTGGAACTTGAAGAGGACCGCGAAGGAGCCCGGATCGGGTCCGGCCAGCACGTGCGCCTCCCACGGGGGCAGCGCCCGGTCCAGCCGCCGGGCCATCAGCGGTCCGGCGGCGGCGTACGGGTCGCTCTCGTCGGTGCGGACGAGGAACACGTGCCGGGCGGGGTCGAAGCCGGGGTCGGGCGACCAGGCGGCCGCCCCGACGGGCAGCAGCACGTCGCGGATCCGGCGGCGCAGGCGGGGCACGGCGGCGCACCGGGCGGTGAGCAGGTGGGCGGCCCTCTCCGCGGCGCCGGGCCCGGCGGCGCGGAAGACGGCCAGGGCACCCAGGTGCATGGGATGGTCGGCGGATTCGATCCGCCAGAAGGCGAGGTCGAGCGGGGACAGGTGCTCGGTGGCCACATACGTCCTCTCGCTTACGGCGGCAGTGATCCGAAGTCAATCCATTACGGATGCCTACATACAAGTAGCAATCATTTCCGGGCGGTAAATGATCGGTATTGATCTGCCCATCAGTAGCTCTGCACCGTCCTCCAGGTCTCTGCCACCGAGCGGGTGCAGACTGGCCGAAAACATACTCCGCAAGGAACGCCCGCAGAGGGTGACGAGGCCCGGAGGTGCCGGCCATGACCGACGCAGTGCTGCTCGTGGGAACCCGCAAAGGACTCTTCATCGGACGTCGCCGGGGCGGGGCGCCCTGGGAGTTCGAGGGACCCCATTTCAACGCCCAGGCCGTCTACGCGGTCGCCGTGGACCGGCGGGGCCCGGCGCCCCGGCTGCTGGTCGGCGGGGACAGCACCCACTGGGGGCCGTCCGTCTTCAGCTCCGACGACCTCGGCGCGACCTGGCGGGAGCCCGCCGCGCCCGCAGTGAAGTTCCCGAAGGACACGGGCGCCTCCCTGGAGCGGGTCTGGCAGCTGCAGCCCGCCGGCCCCGAGGCCCCCGACGTCGTGTACGCGGGAACGGAACCGGCAGCACTGTTCCGCTCGACCGACCGGGGCGACTCCTTCGAGCTGGTCCGCCCGCTCTGGGAGCACCCGAGCCGCGGGAAGTGGGTACCGGGCGGCGGCGGCGAGGGCCTGCACACGGTGATCACCGACCCCCGCGACCCGGACGCGGTGACCGTGGCCGTCTCCACCGCCGGGGTGTTCCGGACCACGGACGGCGGGGCCAGCTGGAACCCGTCCAACCAGGGGGTCTCGGCGGTGTTCCTGCCGGACCCGAACCCCGAGTTCGGCCAGTGCGTGCACAAGATCGCCCAGGACGCCGGGAACACGGACCGGCTGTACCTGCAGAACCACTGGGGCGTCTACCGCAGCGACGACGCGGGCGGCCGGTGGACCGACATCGGCGGCGGTCTGCCCTCCGACTTCGGCTTCGCGGTCGCGGCCCATCCGCACCGGCCGGACACCGCCTACGTCTTCCCGCTCAACGCCGACTCCGACCGGGTCCCGGCCGAGCACCGGTGCCGGGTCTTCCGCACCCGGGACGCCGGCGCCACCTGGGAGCCGCTGGCACACGGCCTCCCGGCCGGGGACCACTACGGCACGGTCCTGCGCGACGCCCTGTGCACGGACGACGCGGACCCGGCGGGCATCTACTTCGGCAACCGCAACGGCGAGCTGTACGCCAGTCACGACGACGGCGAGAGCTGGCAACTGCTCGCCGAGCACCTGCCCGACGTCCTGTGCGTGCGGGCGGCCACGTTCGGCCAGTAGAGTGATCCACCGTGGCAGCACGACCGTTGAACGAGATCGTCGAGCCGGGTTGGGCCCGTGCTCTGGAGCCGGTGGCGGGGCAGATCGCCGCCATGGGCGACTTCCTGCGCGCCGAGATCACGGCGGGAAGGACGTACGTACCGGCCGGAGCCCATGTGCTGCGCGCCTTCCAACAGCCCTTCGACGAGGTCAAGGTGCTGATCGTCGGGCAGGATCCCTATCCCACGCCGGGACACGCGGTGGGTCTGTCCTTCTCGGTCGCCCCCGACGTACGGCCGGTACCTCCGAGCCTCGACAACATCTTCCTGGAGATGCACCGGGACATCGGCACCGGCCGCCCGGCGAACGGCGACCTCACCCCGTGGACCCGGCAGGGCGTCCTGCTGCTCAACAGGGCGCTCACGACCGCGCCCCGCCGCTCCAACGCGCACCAGGGAAAGGGCTGGGAGGCCGTCACCGACCAGGCCATCCGGGCCCTGGCCGCGCGCGGGAAGCCGCTGGTCTCCATCCTCTGGGGACGGGCGGCCCGCAACCTGCGGCCGCTGCTCGGCGAGCTGCCCGTCGTGGAGTCCTCGCACCCCTCCCCCAAGTCCGCCGACTACGGATTCTTCGGCTCCCGGCCTTTCAGCCGGACGAACGAGTTGCTGGTGGGTCAGGGGTCACAGCCTGTGGACTGGCGCTTGCCGTCCGTCAGTTGAACGTATCTGATATTCACCGGATAAATACGGACAGATGCCCCGGGAGAAGGCCCTGCCCGAACACCTTCTTCCGATAAGCCAGTAGCATGCGGCGCCATGAGCTCCCCCACTGGGCCCGCAAATGGCCTGCCCGTACGAATGCCGCGACCCCGCCAGACCGGACGGCACCGCCGGCCCGAGCCCGCGGTGGCGCCCGAGGGCGCGCCCGCGCTGGTGCTCGCCGTGCCCGGTGCCCCCTCGGCCGCCTCGCGAGGGCTCGCGGAAGAGATCATCAGCATCGGCCGCTCCGAGCTGCCGGGCCTCGACGCCCGGATCGGCTTCCTCGAAGGTGACGACGCCACCGAGTTCCCGTCCCTGTCCGGCGTCCTGACCGCCGTCGCGACCGAGCGTGTCGCGCGCGCGGAGTTCGCCCGCGCGGCCGGGCACGAGGTGCCCGCGCCGACCGGCCCGGACGCGGTGGTCGTACCGCTGCTGGCCGGCCCCGACAGCGATCTGCTGCGGCGGATCCGCCAGGCACTGATGGACTCCTCCGCCGCCGCCGAGCTGGCCGACGTGCTCGGCCCGCACCCGCTGCTCGCCGAGGGCCTGCACGTGCGACTGTCCGAGGCGGGCCTGGCCCGCGCCGACCGCGCCCGGCTCTTCACCGTGACCACCGCCGCCGACGGCATCGTCCTGGCCACCACCGGTGGCGAGGAGGCCGTACAGGCCGCCGGGATCACGGGCATGCTGCTGGCCGCCCGGCTCGCCGTGCCCGTCAAGGCCGCCGCGCTCGACCAGGAGGGCTCGGTGGCCGCGGTCGCCGAGCAGCTGCGTCGGGAGGGCTCCACGCTGCTCGCGCTCGCCCCGTACCTGATCGGCCCGGAGGCCGCCGACGGGCTGCTCGACACCGCCTGCAAAGAGGCCGAATGCGCCACGGCCGAGGTGCTCGGTGCCTACGGCGCGCTCGGCAAGCTGGCCGTCGCGCAGTACGCCGCGGCCCTCGGGATCAGCCAGGACGCCGCCGCACAGTGATCGGCCCGTACGACGCGCGGGGCCCCCGCCGGCCACGGT
>NZ_JBSGZP010000686.1:0-3868 GCF_053611065.1 Streptomyces sp. NPDC054840 | reverse complement strand
GCCGCTGTCGATACCGCTGTACGTCATGTCCTACGCCCTGTCTCTCGTGGAACCGTCAGTTGAGCGGGCCGCCGGCCACGTACATGACCTGGCCGGAGACGAAGCCCGCGGCCTCGCCCGTGAAGAAGGCGATGGCGTTGGCGACGTCGTCCGGACGGCCGACGCGCTGCACCGGGATCTGGGTGGCAGCGGCGGCCTGGAAGTCCTCGAAGCCCATGCCGACGCGGGCGGCCGTCCGGGCGGTCATCTCGGTGGCGATGAAGCCGGGGGCGACGGCGTTGGCGGTGACGCCGAACTTGCCGAGCTCGATGGCCAGGGTCTTCGTGAAGCCCTGCAGGCCGGCCTTGGCGGCGGAGTAGTTGACCTGGCCGCGGTTGCCGAGCGCCGAGCTGCTGGAGAGGTTCACGATGCGGCCGAACTTGGCCTCCACCATGTACTTCTGACAGGCCTTGGACATCAGGAAGGCACCGCGCAGGTGCACGTTCATGACGGTGTCCCAGTCGGTCTCGGTCATCTTGAACAGCAGGTTGTCGCGCAGCACACCCGCGTTGTTCACCAGGATGGTCGGCGCGCCGAGCTCGCTCGCGACGCGCGCGACGGCCGCCTCCACCTGCGCGCCGTCGGAGACGTCGCAGCCGACCGCGAGGGCCTTGCCGCCGGCGGCCGTGATGGCCTCCACGGTGTCCTTGCAGGCCGCCTCGTCGAGGTCGAGTACGGCGACGGCGCGGCCCTCGGCGGCCAGCCGTACGGCGGTGGCCGCGCCGATGCCCCGGGCCCCTCCGGTCACGATCGCGACGCGCTGCTCGGTGGTGGACATGCTGGATCTCCTCGCCCTTGAGAGGCGGCCGCCCAGAGGTGAGCAACCGCTTAGTAGCTTCAGCTGAGGAGACGCTAGGAGCCCTGGCACCCGGTGTCAACGCCCGGCGGGCCGACCCCGTCGGCGTCGCGGACGCGGGGGTCCGGAACGGGGGGCCGGGTGGCGGACCCCCGGACCCCGGGTCAGCGGACCAGCAGGTCCAGCAGCCGCTCCACCTCCGCCGCCGGATCGGCCGTCAGGCCGGTGTGCACCGGACCCGGCTGCACCACGGTGCTCCGCGGCGCGATCAGCCAGCGGAACCGTCGCCCCGCGTCGTCACCCGACGCCTGCCCCGCCTCGGCCCCGCCGCTGCACACGCCCTCGACCCCGCGCAGGGCGGCCCGCACCCCGGCCACATCGGCCCCGGGGTCCAGGGCGAGGAGCTTCGCCTCGTCGAGGTGTGTGCGCGCGGCGACGTACGTGTGCGCCCGGCAGTAGACGATCACACCGGCGTTGAAGCACTCGCCCCGTTCCATCCGGGGCACCACACGCACCAGCGCGTACTCGAACACGTCCCGCTTGGTCACTCGATGTCGCTCTTCTTCTTGTGGGTCTTGTGGGGCCATTCCGGCAGGTGGTCGGTGAGCCAGCCGGGAGGTCCGGCAGGCACCTTCACCTCCGCCTCCAGCGAGATCCTCTCGTGGATCGTGGCCGCGCGCGGCAGCAACGCTTCCACATAGGCGCGCCGCAGCGCGTCGGTGGAGTCGAAGCCCGGCTCGTCGACCAGCCACTCGTCGGGGACGTCGGCCGCGACCTCCGTGAGGAGTTCCTCGGTCACCAGCGGCGCGAGCGCGGCGGCCGCGGCGGCGATGTCCGGGCCCACGGGGGCCAGTACGTGGTCGGAGGCGTTGTAGGGCTTGGCGGCCGCGGCCTCGGCGGTGGGCCAGTTGTGGTGCCAGATCATGGTGGCGCCGTGGTCGATGAGCCAGACGTCCCCGTGCCAGACCAGCATGTTCGGGTTGCGCCAGGAGCGGTCGACGTTGTTGACGAGGGCGTCGAACCAGACCACGCGCCCCGCCTCGACCGGGTCCACCTGGTACGCCAGCGGGTCGAAGCCGATCGAGCCGGGCAGGTAGTCCATGCCGAGGTTGAGCCCGCCGCTGGCCTTGAGCAGCTCCTGGACCTCCTGGTCGGGCTCGCCGAGCCCGATCACGGGGTCGAGCTGCATCTGCACCAGCCGTGGGACCCGCAGCCCCAGCCGCTGAGCCAGGCGGCCGCAGATGACCTCGGCGACCAGGGTCTTGCGGCCCTGGCCGGCTCCGGTGAATTTCATGACGTAGGTACCGAGGTCGTCGGCTTCGACGATCCCCGGGAGCGAGCCGCCCTCACGCAGGGGCGTGACGTAACGGGTCGCGATCACTTCGGACAGCATCCGCCCAGGTTACGGGGGTCAGGCCGCGGGAGCCCACTGGATGAGCAGCTCTTCGGCGGTGGTGATGGACGCCACCAGCGCGAGGGAGTTGCGGATCACCTCGGCGGTGCAGGAGGCCGGCACCCCGGCGATGGCGTCGGCGGGGACCACCACCTGGTAGCCGAGGTTCACGGCGTCGAAGACGGTGTTCGGGATGGCGATGTTGGAGGAGACCCCGGTGACGACGAGGGTGCGGATGCCCAGGTTGCGCAGCAGGGCGTCGAGATCGGTGCCGGCCATCGGGGAGAGCCCGTGCAGCCGACGCACCACCAGGTCCTGCCCGGCCACCACGATGGGCGCGGCGACCTCCACCGCCCGGCTCCCGGTCAGCTGACGCACGGGCAGCCTGCCCGCGGCCCGGAACAGCCGGGCGTTGGAGTTCGCGCCGAGCCCGTCGGGCCGTCGTTCGGCGACCGCGTGCAGCACCTGTACGCCGGCCCCGCGCGCGGCGTCGACCAGCGCGGCCACCCGCTCCAGCATCCCCGAGCCCCGGGCCTCCTCGGCCAGCTCGGGCAGCGCGCTCTCCTCGCCCACGACACCGTTCTG
This sequence comes from Streptomyces sp. NPDC054840, assembly GCF_053611065.1. Lineage (NCBI taxonomy): Bacteria > Bacillati > Actinomycetota > Actinomycetes > Kitasatosporales > Streptomycetaceae > Streptomyces > Streptomyces sp. NPDC054840. The sequence goes on along the minus strand of NZ_JBSGZP010000686.1, from coordinate 1,055 downwards.
GCACTCGACGGTGAGCAGCGCGGTGGTGGCGGGATCGAGATCCGGCATGGCTCCCCCTGGCGTCGCGACGGAAGAGCCCTCATGATTCCTGACACGCAGTCAGATGTGAAGGGGTGCAGGACGGATGGACGTGGACGGGTCACGAACCGGAACTCCGCAGCGGCGGGGCCGGCGCATCATGATGAGCGACGCGGAAGTGGACTCCTTCCTGCGCGAGCAGAGGACCTGCCGGGTCGCGACGGTCTCCCCCGACGGGCGCCCGCACGTGGGCGCCCTGTGGTTCGCGTGGGACGGCGGCTCGATGTGGCTGTACTCGATCACGCGCAGCCGCCGCTGGTCCGACCTGAGCAAGGATCCGCGGATCTCGGTGGTCGTGGACTCCGGCGAGTCGTACGACGAACTGCGCGGGGTGGAGCTGTCCGGCAGTGCCGTCTTCGTGGGCGAGGCCCCGCGCACCGGCGAGCCCTGCCCCGAGCTCGCGGAGGCCGAGCGGATCTTCCCGCTCAAGAACTTCGGCATGGCGGAGATGCCGCACGACGGGCGGCACGCCTGGATCCGCCTCACACCGGAGTCGGTGGTCTCCTGGGACTTCCGCAAGCTGTAGCCGACACCCTCAGCGGAGCCCGGCGGCCACCTGCCGCAGGCTGTGGACCGCGGCCTGGATGGAAGGCCGGCGGTCGGCGTCCGCACGCCAGACGGCGTACACGTGGCGGCGTACGCTGTCGCACACCGGCAGCAGCCGCACACGCTGCGGCACCGGGCCGCGGCCCAGCTTCGGCGCCACGCACACGCCGAGTCCGGCCTCCACGAAGGCCAGCTGGGTGTGGTGCTCCTCGGCGATGTGCGCGATGCGCGGCTCGATGCCCGTACCGCGCAGGGTGAAGACCAGCCACTCGTGGCAGAACTGCCCTTCGTTCCAGGAGATCCAGTCGTCGTCGCCGAATTCGGCGAGGGAGATGCCGGCCTCGCCGGGGATCCCGGTCCGGCCGGCCAGCCGGTGGCCGGCCGGGACCGCGATGTCGACGGTGTCGTCCAGCAGGTGGGCCCGGGTGAGC
>NZ_JBSGZP010000685.1:0-3877 GCF_053611065.1 Streptomyces sp. NPDC054840 | reverse complement strand
CTCCTGGACGATCGCGTCGTGGCCCGAGGCCTTCTCCGCGGCCTCCGTCGCCGTGGCGACGGAGACGGTCGTCTTCGGGGTGGTGAAGACGGCACCGCCCTTGAACTCGATGCCCATGTTCAGGCCCTGGACGGCCAGGGCGACGATCGCCGTGATGGTGATCAGGATGGAAACGCCGTACCAGAGAAAGCGCTTGCCGACGAAGTCGTAGCCGACCTCACCGCGGTACAGCCTGGCGCCGAGATCTCCCAGCTTCGACATCTCTCACGCCTCCTTTGCGTCGACGGGGGCGGGGGCGGAACCGGTACGGCGGGACCGGCGCAGCGGAGGCTTGGCGCCCAGCCGCTTCGGGTCCAGCCCGGACCACGGGTGACCGCTGGCGAAGAAGTTCGTACGCGCCACCAGGGTCATGACGGGCTTGGTGAAGAGGAACACCACGACCACGTCGAGCAGGGTGGTAAGACCCAGTGTGAAGGCGAAGCCCTGCACCTTGCCCACCGTGACGATGAACAGCACCGCCGCGGCGAGGAACGACACGAAGTCGGAGACCAGGATCGTGCGACGGGCGCGCGGCCAGGCGCGCTCGACGGCCGGACGCAGGGTGCGGCCCTCGCGGATCTCGTCCCGGATGCGCTCGAAGTACACGATGAACGAGTCCGCCGTGATGCCGATCGCCACGATCGCGCCGCAGACGGCGGGCAGGTTCAGCGCGAAGCCGATGCCCTTCCCGAGCAGCGACATGATCGTGTAGGTCAGGATCGCGGAGACCAGGAGGCTGACGATGGCGATGAACGCCAGGCCCCGGTAGTACATGAGCAGGTAGATCACCACGAGGGCGAGGCCGATGGCGCCGGCGATCAGGCCGGCCTTCAGCTGCTCACTGCCGAGCGCGGCGGTGACGGTGGTGACGCTGTCCTCGGTGAAGGAAAGCGGCAGGGCGCCGTACGAGAGCATGTTGCCCAGGTCCTGCGCCGACTGCTGGGTGAAACCGCCCGAGATCTCGGCGTTGCCACCGGTCAGCGCCTGGCTCACCGACGGGTCGGAGATGACCCGGCCGTCGAGCACGATCGCGAACTGGTTCTGCGGCATCTGCTTGGTGGCCAGCTCACCGGTGATCTTGGCGAACTTGTCGGCGCCCTTGTCGGTGAACTGCATGGTGACGATCCACTGGCCGCGCTGGGGGTCGATGACTCCCTTGGCTTCCTTCACGTCCTGGCCGTTGACCTGGGCCGGGCCGAGGACCCACTTGCCCCAGGCGTCCCCGCGCTGGCCACAGGCGAGCATCGGCTCCTCGGGCTTGGCACCCTTGCCGGCGGCGGCGCGCTGCGCCTCGTCGTTGCAGTCCAGCGCCGCGAACTTGGCCTGGAGGGCAGCGGCGGCGGCCTCGTCACCGGTCGGCGGCGTGGAGGCGGAGGGCGACGGAGCCTTGGTGTCGTCTGCCTTCTTCGACTCGCTCGCCGAGGGCGAGGGAGTGGGGGCGGCCGGGGCCTTGAGGGCCTCACTGAGCGCGCGTCCCTGGGAAGTGGCGCTGGACGACGGAGTGGCGGAGGGGCTCGTCTTGCCGTCTCCGGCCTTGGGAGCTTCGGAGCCGCTCGCGGAGGGGCTCGGGCTCGGGGTGCCCTCGGGAGCGGCCGGGGAGCCGTCCGCGAAGGCGATGACCGGGCGGAAGTACAGCTGGGCGGTGGTACCGACCTGCTCGCGCGCCTGCTGCTCGTTCGTCCCCTTGGGGATGTTCACGATGATGTGGTCGCGGCCCTGGGTCTGGACCTCCGCCTCGGACACGCCGAGACCGTTGACGCGGCGGTCGATGATGCCGACCGCCGTGTTCATGTTGGTCTCGTTGATGGCGCTCTCTTTGCCGGGCTCGCTCTTGGCCTTGAGCGTGATGCTCGTGCCGCCGGCGAGGTCGATGCCCAGCCTGGGAGTCGTCTGCTTGGAGATGAACATCCCCGCGGTGAGCGCCACCATCGCGATCAGGATGATCGCCAGGGCGCGCCCCGGCCTCCCCTGAGCCCCCGTGGGCCGCCGGCCCTTCTTCGGTGCTGCCACCTTGTCGTTTCTCCCTGTCCAACCGTCCCGCGCCGGGTCAGCGCGGGGACGGCCACGAAATGTGTGGTGGGGACCCCTGCCCCCCGCAGAAGTGTCACAGACGGGGACCGTGCCGGTCGCCGGTCGGGCGCCTCCACGGTCCCCCGCCGAGCGTTACTTCGCGCCGGCCTCGCCGTCGGACTTTCCGTCCTCGGGCGCGTCGTCGCCCTTGGGCGCGTCCTCGTCCTTCTTGCCCAGGTCGAGCTTGGGAGCCTCGTCCTCGTCCTTGGTGAGGTCCGCCTTGGGAGCCTCGGTCAGCGAAGAGGCGTCGTCCGGGACGACCGGCGTGTCGGTCGCCTCGTCGTGGCTGATGCCGTGGACGATGCGGTTGTACTCCGCGTCTTCGAGAACGGCACCGATGGAGTTCTTCGCGAAGATCGCGTGGACGCCGGGGGCCAGCTCGAGAGTGACCGTGTCGTCACCGATCTCCTTCACCGTGGCGTACATGCCGCCGATGGTGCGGACCCCGGTGCCGGGCGTCATGTGGTCGCGCATCTGCGCGGCTGCCTGCTGCTTCTTCTTCGCGGAACGGGTCATCAGGAACATCGCCCCGATGAGCACGATGAACGGGAGGAGTGTCACGAGATTCACGGGACGGAGATCCTTCGCACGACCGCACGCGGACGGCGGCCTTTTCTACGGGGGTGGGCACACCGACCCGAAGGGTCGGCATCGGCGGAGTCTAGGCGAGTCCGCACCGATGGAACAACGCCCAGCATGGCACCGCAGTTCCTGGGGGGTCGAACCTCCGCGCCGTCAGGCCCCGAACAAGCCCTGTTGTCCGCTTGATCCACTCCCGCCGTGCTGCGGCGGGACGAGTCCCAGGTGGGCCCATGCGGCGGGGGTCGCCACCCGTCCCCGGGGGGTGCGCGCGAGCAGCCCCTCGCGGACCAGGAACGGCTCCGCGACCTCTTCCACGGTCTCCCGCTCCTCACCGACGGCCACGGCGAGGGTGGACAGGCCCACGGGTCCGCCGCCGAACAGCTTGAGCAGCGCTTCGAGAACGGCGCGATCCAGCCGGTCGAGGCCGCGCCCGTCCACCTCGTACACCTGGAGGGCGGTACCGGCGACCTCTCGGTTGATCACACCGTCCGCCCGGACCTGGGCGTAGTCGCGGACGCGGCGCAGCAGGCGGTTGGCGATGCGCGGGGTGCCGCGGGAGCGTCCGGCGATCTCGGCGGCACCGGCGGTGTCGATCTCCACGTCGAGGAGGCGGGCGGAACGGTGGATGACGCGTTCCAGTTCCTCGGGGGCGTAGAACTCCATGTGCCCGGTGAAGCCGAAGCGGTCCCGCAGGGGCGGGGGCAGCAGTCCGGCCCGGGTGGTGGCGCCGACCAGGGTGAAGGGCGGCAGCTCCAGCGGGATCGCGGTGGCCCCGGGTCCCTTGCCGACGATCACGTCGACGCGGAAGTCCTCCATGGCCATGTAGAGCATCTCCTCGGCGGGCCGGGACATGCGGTGGATCTCGTCGAGGAAGAGAACCTCGCCCTCCTGGAGGGAGGAGAGGATCGCGGCGAGGTCGCCGGCGTGCTGGATGGCGGGGCCGGAGGTGATGCGGATGGGTGCGTCCATCTCGGCCGCGATGATCATGGACAGGGTGGTCTTGCCGAGACCGGGCGCGCCGGAGAGCAGGACGTGGTCGGCGGTGGCTCCGCGCTGGCGGGCCGCCTTGAGGACGAGGTCCAGCTGCTGGCGGACCTTCTCCTGGCCGACGAACTCGCCGAGGTCCTTGGGACGCAGCGCCGCCTCGACGGCCGTGTCCTCGCCGTCTGCGGCGGCCGCCACGATC
>NZ_JBSGZP010000684.1:0-3879 GCF_053611065.1 Streptomyces sp. NPDC054840 | reverse complement strand
CCGCGTTGTCGGGGCGCCCGAGTACGTCCAGCACACAGGGAGCCCCTCCGCCTTGCCGGGCACGGCACCGGACGCCGCGGACTCGGCCGACAAGATCCGAAAGAGACGGCCTAGGCGCCGGGGGGGTATCCGGGCCGCGCCGGTATCGGGGGCCGGGGCGGCGTCGGCAGTGGTGGAAGGGCCGGGGCGTGCAGCCAGGCGGTGAACAGGTCGTCCAGCGGCTCGACCGTGTAGCGGGAGACGTGGTGGGTGAGGGTCACGGTGGACACCACCCCGTGCCGGTGCACCGTGGCCCAGTCACGCAGCATGCGGAAGAACGCGCCGTCGCCCAGCGCGCAGCGGATGGCGTGCACGGTGAGGCCGCCGCGCTGGTACAGGCGGTCGTCGAACATCAGCTTGCGGCCGGGGTCGGCGAGCCGCAGGTCCTGCGGCTGCGAGGACAGCAGCCGGTGTGCGGCGGCCGCCAGCTCGTGTGCGGTGCGGCCGCCGGAGCGTTCCGACCAGAGCCATTCGGCGTACTTCGCGAAGCCCTCGTTCAGCCAGATGTGCCGCCAGTCGGCGATGGTCACGCTGTTGCCGAACCACTGGTGCGCGAGCTCGTGGGCGATGAGGCGTTCCGAGCCGCGGACGCCGTCCACGTGGTTGGCGCCGAACAGGGACAGGCCCTGCGCCTCCACGGGGACGTCCAGTTCCTCGTCGGCGACGACCACCGCGTACTCGCCGAAGGGGTAGGGCCCGAAGAGTTCCTCGAACAGGCGCATCATGGCGGGCTGCCGGGCGAAGTCGCGGGAGAACCGCGGCAGCAGGTGCGCCGGCACATGCGCGCTCTGCGGTACGCCGCCGAGGCCGGGGTCACCGAGGAGCACCGTCTGGTACATGCCGATGGACAGGCCCACCAGATAGCTGGAGGTCGGCGCGGACTGCTCGTAGACCCAGGTGGTCGTGCTGGCCTTCGTCGTGCGCGTGAGCAGTCGGCCGCCGGCCACGACCGTGTAGGGGGATGGCGTGTTGACCGAGATGTGGTACGAGGCCTTGTCGGCGGGCCGGTCGTTGCACGGGTACCAGGAGGGCGCGCCGACGGGCTGGCTGGCCACCAGCGCGCCGTCGGTCAGTTCCTCCCAGCCGAGGCCGCCCCAAGGGCTGCGTACCGGCTTGGGGTTGCCCGCCCAGTGCACCTCGACGGTGAAGGCGGAGCCGCCGGGCAGCGGCTTGGCCGGGCGGACACGGAGTTTGCCGCCGCGGTGGGTGTACTGCGGCGTCCGGCCGTTCACCAGGACCCGGCCTGTTCTGAATTCGGCCAGGTTCAGGTGGAACTCGGCGAGCGGCGCCCGCCCGGCGATCGCGCTGAGCCGGGCCGTGCCGGCGAGCCGGTTGGGTCCGGGGCGGTATTCCAGAGCGAGTTCGTACCGGTGCACTCGGTAACGGGAGTCTCCGTTGGCAGGGAAGTACGGGTCCGATGGCTCTGTTCTCTGGCCGCTCACTGCCGCTTCCGCTCCCTGCGCTGTGCTCGTACGACGTGCTGGTGTACCGGTGTGCCGGTGCCGCCCTGCTGCCCGCCGGGGCGCGGACGGCCCGGTCAGGACCGCCATGCCTCGATCGGATTGCCCAGCCAGCGGGTGTCGGCGGGGACGGATTCCCCGGCCATCACGAGGGATGCGGGGCCCAGTGTGCTGCGGGCCCCCACAGTGCTCCCGGGCAGGACGATTCCGCCCGGGCCCAGGGTGGCGCCCTCATGGAGCACCACAGTATCCGTCCTCAAGATCCGGTCGTGGAAGAGGTGTGTCTGCAACACACAGCCGCGGTTCACGCTGACCCCGTCCCCGAGCACGACCAGGTCGGTCTCGGGCAGCCAGTAGCTCTCGCACCACACGCCCCGGCCGATCCGGCCGCCGAGCGCACGCAGCCACAGGGCCAGCACCGGCGTGCCGGGCACCGATCCGGCCAGCCAGGGCACGGCCAGGACCTCCACGAAGGTGTCGGCCAGTTCGTTGCGCCACACGAAGCCGCTCCACAGCGGGTGCTCCCCCGTCCGGTGCCGGCCCACGAGCAGCCATTTGGCGGTCACCGCGACCGCGCAGGCGGCCGCGCCGGCGGTGAGCAGGACCGCTCCGGAGAGCAGCGCGGCTCCCCAGATCCCCGGACCGCTCCGTGTGCTCAGTGCGCAGAGCGCGGCCGCGGTCAGCACGGCCAGGGCGGCCGAGCAGAACACCGGGACGAGCCGGCACAGCTCGACGAGGCCGCGCGCCCACAACAGCCGCGCGGGCGGCTCGTACGTCCGGCTCTGGTCGGCGCCCGCGGTGGACCGGGGCAGCCGCACCGGCGGGAGCCCCAGGTAGGAGCTGCCCTTCTTGGCCTTCTTCGGAGTGGCGGACAGGACGCCGACCAGCCCGTCGTCCGGCACGGTGCGGCCCGGGGCGGTCATGCCGGAGTTCCCGAGGAAGGCCCGGCGGCCGATCTCGGAGTGTCCGATGCGCATCCAGCCGCCGCCGAGTTCGTAGGGGGCGGTCAGGGTGTCGTCGGCCAGGAAGGCGCCCTCGCCGACGGTGGTGAGGCTGGGCAGGGCGAGTACGGTGGACACCTCGGCGCCCCGGCCGATCTTCATGCCGAGCAACCGCAGCCACACCGGTGTGATCAGCCCTGCGTACAGCGGGAAGAGCGTTTCTCGGGACAGGTCCATCAGCTGGGTGACCGTCCAGGCCTGCCAGCCGATCCTGCTGTGCGTCGGATGGGTGCCGGTCCGCAGACCGAGGCTGAGCAGGCGTACGGAGACCAGCAGCAGAGCCGCGTACGCGAGCCCGTAGGCGAGCGCCGCGGGCACCACGGCGAGCAGTGCTCCGCGCAGTGCTTCGGCGAGCCCGGCGCCGGCGGGGACGAAACGGCTGACGACGAGCAGGGCGGGCAGGGCGGCGAGCACGGGCAGCACCGTGAGGCCGAAGCCGGCCGCTCCGTAGGCGGCCCGCCAGGGGAGTCCGCGCGACGGGCGTTCCTTGGGCCAGCTGTGCTTGGCCTTGCCGAGCTTTCCGGCGGGTGCGCCTGCCCAGCGCTGGCCGGTCGGGATCTGTCCGACGACAGCGGAGCCGGGGACCACCTCCGCGCGCTTTCCGACCCGCGCGCCGGGGAAGAGGATGCTGCGGGTGCCGACCACCGCGCCCGCGCCCACCTTGATCGCGCCGATCTCCAGGTGGTCCCCGTCCAGCCAATGGCCGCAGAGGTCGACCTCGGACTCCACGGCGCAGCCGCGGCCGAGTTTGAGCATGCCCGTGACGGGGGGCAGAGAGTGCAGGTCCACCTCAGGGCCGATCTTGGCACCGAGGGCCCGGCCGTAGCGTTCCAGCCAGGAACCGGTGAGGGACGTGGCGCCCACGCATTCGGCGAGCCGTTCGGCCGTCCAGAGCCGCAGGTGAACGCTTCCGCCGCGCGGGTGGCGTCCGGCGCGCACCCCGCGCAGCAGGAGGCGGGCGCCGCCGGCGGCGATCGCGAGGCGGCCGGGCGGGCTGAAGAGCAGCAGCGCTCCGGCGGCGACGAGCCACCACGAGGCGGTCGGCGCCCATGGGTAGGGCCCGAAGTGGTGCAGCACGTTGCCCAGGGCCAGCAGGGCGACCGTCCAGCGCAGACCCACCAGGGTGAACAGCGGGATCAGCAGCAGCGACTGGGCCACCTGGGAGCGCAGCGGGACCCGTGCGACCGTGCGGGCCGTGCCGTCGCCCTGGGCGGACTTCTCCAGGTGCCGGGCCAGCTTGCGCAGGGTGGGCTGCTGGTAGATGTCGAGGACGGCCGCGCTCGGGTAGCGGGTGCGCAGCCGGGTGGTGAGCTGGGCGGCGGCGAGGCTGCCGCCGCCGATCGCGAAGAAGTCGTCGGCGGCGCCCGTGACGGTGACCC
>NZ_JBSGZP010000683.1:0-3882 GCF_053611065.1 Streptomyces sp. NPDC054840 | reverse complement strand
GGTACGAGAGGCGTCCACCTGCTGATTCTCTCCGCTCATGACGAAAGGCGCAGCCCGACGGGGCCGCGCCTTTCGGCTGCGTCGCTTCGAACCGCGTCGCTACGAACCGCGTCGCTCGCGCGCTCAGACCTTGGCGGGAACCTTGGAAGCGGCGATGACCTCGGCGAGATCCTTGTGGGCGGGCTTCGGCGCACCCATGCCCGCGGCGCGCATCCCCAGTCCGACGACACCGCCGAGCGCGACGACGACGAGGCCGGCCCAGAAGCCGAGCGGGTTCGCGATCACCATGAAGGCGCCGGAGATGCAGAAACCGATGAAGGCGATGATGACACCGGTCCAGGCGGCCGGGGTGTGTCCGTGGCTAGTGCCCGCCATGAGTTGCTCCTCGTTGCTCTGTCGCGCTGCTGTGTCGAACGTGCGGTCAGTGTCGGACGCTCGGCGACCATTGTCCCGCACCGGGCGGCTTCGCCGTCCAGGGGGGTCGGGTCAGGGGGCCCGGCCGGCGCCCGGGTCGTCGGTCGGGTCCTCGCCACGGTCCAGAGCCTTCCACAGATCCTCCGGCCGGTCCGGATCAACCGCCGCGACAGTCCGGGCGCGCGGGCTGCCGTCACGCTCGTAGCGGCCTCCCATCGCGGGCCAGCTCCGGCCGAAGCGCAGGGCCAGCAGACCGGCCGCCAGGATCAGGACCGCGCCGGCGGCCGTGACGTAGGGCCAGGTCGTCTGCGTCAGCCCGGCCACGTGCGCGGCACTGTCCGCGGTCGTCCGGGCGGCCTGCGCGTCCAGGACACGGCGGCCGTCGCTGCCGAGGACCGCCGACAGCGCGGCGCCCAGGCCGCTGAGCGCGAGCAGCCCCGCCACCAGCAGCCGGCTCCTGCCGCGTACGGCGAAGACGGCGACCAGTGCGGCGAGGCCCACGATGGCCAGCGCCGCGGGGAGGCCGGTGACGGCCCGCCCGTCGGCGGTCAGCTGGAGCGAGTCGCTGCCGATGGCGGTGGTGCCCCGGGCCCAGGTCCGGCCGGAGGCGAGCAGGACGACGGTGGCGCCGAGGGCGCCGAGCAGCAGGGCGACGGCCACACTGCGGCGGCCGCCGCGGCCGTCGGGAGCCTCGGGCTCGGACTCGGCGTCGGCGTCGTTTCGGGGCGGGGGTACGGCACTCACGTACCCCACTATCCCCTACGCCCTCAGGAGCTGGGGAGGCGGTTCGCCGCTCCCACCGCACGCAGCACGGCGGCCGCCTTGTTGCGGCACTCGTTGTCCTCCAGTTCGGGCACCGAGTCCGCGACGACACCCGCCCCCGCCTGCACGTACGCCGTACCGTCGCGCAACAGCGCGGTGCGGATGGCGATGGCCGTGTCGGAGTCCCCGGCGAAGTCCAGGTAGCCCACGCAGCCGCCGTAGAGGCCGCGGCGCGAGGGCTCCAGCTCCTCGATGATCTGCATGGCGCGCGGCTTCGGCGCGCCCGAGAGAGTGCCGGCCGGGAAGCAGGCGGTGAGCACGTCGAAGGCGGTCCGGCCCTCGGCGACCCGCCCGGTGACGGTGGACACGATGTGCATGACGTGCGAGTACCGCTCGATCTTCATGAAGTCGACGACCTCGACGGAGCCCGGCTCGCAGACCCGGCCGAGGTCGTTGCGGCCCAGGTCGACGAGCATCAGGTGCTCGGCGCGCTCCTTGGGGTCGGCCATCAGCTCCTCGGCGAGCTCGTGGTCCTCCTGCGGCGTCGCGCCGCGGTGGCGGGTGCCGGCGATGGGGTGGACCATGGCCCGCCCGTCCTCGACCTTGACCAGCGCCTCGGGGCTGGAGCCGACCACGTCGAAGCCGTTCTCGAAGCGGAAGAGGTACATGTACGGGGACGGGTTCGTGGCCCGCAGCACCCGGTAGACGTCCAGCGCGGAGGCGTGGCAGGGGGTCTCGAACCGCTGCGAGGGCACCACCTGGAAGGCCTCGCCGGCCCGGATGCGCTCCTTGATGTCCTCGACGGCGTCCTGGTACTTCTCGCCGCCCCAGAGGGCGGAGAACTCGGGCAGCTCGGAGGCGGGCAGCGGTGTGGGGGTGTACGGGGCGGGGCGCGCGAGGTCGGCCTCCATCGCGTCGAGCCGGGCCACGGCGTCCGCGTACGCCTCGTCCACGCCGGTGTCGAGGTCGTTGTGGTTGATGGCGTTGGCGATGAGCTGGACGGTGCCGTCCCAGTGGTCCATGACCGCCAGGTCGGAGGTGAGCAGCATGGTCAGCTCGGGCAGCTCCAGGTCGTCGGCGGTGTGCTCGCCGATGCGCTCCAGGCGGCGCACGATGTCGTAGCCGAGGTAGCCGACCATGCCGCCGGTGAAGGGGGGCATCGCGCCCGCGAGGTCGCGGGGGGTGTGCAGGGTCTCGACGGTGGCGCGCAGGGCGTCGAGGGGGTCGCCGTCGGTGGGTACGCCGACGGGCGGGGTGCCGATCCAGTGCGCGCGGCCGTCCTGTGCGGTCAAGGTGGCGTCGCTGCGGACCCCGATGAAGGAGTACCGGGACCAGGAGCGGCCGTTCTCGGCGGACTCCAGGAGGAAGGTGCCGGGGCGTTCGGCTGCCAGCTTGCGGTAGAGCCCGACGGGGGTGTCCCCGTCGGCCAGCAGCTTGCGGCTCACGGGGATGACGCGGCGGTCGGCCGCGAGCTTGCGGAACGTCTCAAGATCCATTCGGGGGACCCTACCTAGTCGGCTGCGCGGAGGAGGACATCTTCGTCGAAACAGGTGCGTGCCCCGGTGTGGCAGGCCGCTCCGACCTGGTCGACCCGGACGAGCACGGTGTCGGCATCGCAGTCGAGCGCGACGGATTTCACGTGCTGGAAGTGGCCGGAGGTGTCCCCCTTCACCCAGTACTCCTGGCGGCTGCGGGACCAGTAGGTGCAGCGGCCGGTGGTCAGGGTGCGGTGCAGGGCCTCGTCGTCCATCCAGCCGAGCATGAGCACCTCACCGGTGTCGTACTGCTGGGCGATGGCCGGGACCAGCCCGTCCGCGGAACGCTTGAGGCGCTCGGCGATGGCCGGGTCGAGATTGCCGGGGCGGGGGGACGTACTCATGTGGACATTGTGCCGGGCCGGGGCGGGGCTATTGATCCCCGTCCGCCTGATGAGCGGGTGCTCGGCGGGTTCCCGCCGTAGGCTGGCCCGCATGTCTACCCATGCGAAGCGTGAACGCCTGCTCTTGGCGGACCTGTTGGAGGCGTCCGGTCCGGAGGCCCCCACGCTGTGCGGCGGCTGGACCTGTCGTGACCTGGCCGCGCACGTGGTGGTGCGGGAGCGGCGGCCCGACGCGGCGGGCGGCCTGCTGCTGAACGTGCTGAAGGCCCGCCTGGACAAGGCGATGGAGGAGTACACGGCCAAGCCGTACGAGGAACTGATCCAGCTGATCAGGACCGGCCCGCCGAGGATGTCGGTGTACTCGCTGAAACAGATCGACGAGGCGGCGAACGCGGTCGAGTTCTACGTCCACGCGGAAGACGTCCGCCGGGCGCAGCCGGACTGGTCCCCGCGGGAACTGGACCCGGTCTTCTCCGACGCGCTGTGGTCCCGGCTGGAGAAGCTGGCACGCCTGACGGGTCGCCGCTCGCCGGTGGGCCTGGTGCTGAGGCGTCCGAACGGGCAGACGGCGGTGGCGCACAAGGGCACGCCGGTGGTCACGGTGACCGGCGAGCCGGGGGAGCTGACGCTGTTCTGCTTCGGGCGGCAGGACGCGGCGGCGGTGGTACTCGACGGCGACAAGGAGGCGGTCGCCAAGCTGACGGTGGCGGCGCTGGGCATCTGACCCGGCCGCTGCCCTGGCCGGGCGGGTGCGGGTTCGTGTTTCGGGTGCGGGCCGGTGGCCGCGCCTCAAGCGCCGGCGGGGCTGGGTGGTGTCCGCGGACGGG
>NZ_JBSGZP010000682.1:0-3882 GCF_053611065.1 Streptomyces sp. NPDC054840 | reverse complement strand
CCCGGGCGGCCCTGTCCCATGGGTGCCGCTCCGCCGGTACCTCAGGCCCCGGGTCGGCGCAGGGCACGGAAGAGGGCGGTGAGGAGGTCTTCCTCCTCCTCTTCCTCGTCGTCACGGTTCTCGTTCTGCTCCGGCCGGCCGCTCTGGTCGCTCTGGTCGGCCTCGTCGTCGCGCGACTGGTCGTCCCGGCCCGGGTCCTCCCGGTCCGCCGGCTCGAAGGAGACCGAGACGACCTCCACCCGCTGCGCCTTCTCCCCCGGCTCCAGCACCTTCTCCGCCTCGCCGTCGCAGCTGCGGTTGTCGAAGAGCACCGCCACCGACACCGTCTCGTTGCGCACTTCGATGGCGGGCTCGTCGCGGGAGGTGCGCGTCAGCACGTAGCAGGTGTCGTTGTCGGCGGGCCCGATCTGGTCTCTTCTCTCGGTGCCGGCCGCGTCGCGGTACCGGTAGTGCAGCGCGTGCCGAGGGCGCGTGCGCCGTGGTCGTCGGCCATCGACGGCCCGGCGGTGGGCAGGGCGAGCGCGAGAGCGCCGACGAACACGGCGGCGGTCGGGCGAAGACGCATGGGCGAGTCCGTTCCTCGGGTTCCGCGGACACCGGTCCGGTGGCATCCTCGGGCAGCGCAGGAGCGCTGCACTCCGCAAGAACGTTTCGGCAGACCCGGCGGCGGCGTGGTTCACCCATGAGGCCGGGCGGCGCGCACCGTGGCGCACCACCCGGCCCCACGAGGTCAGCGCAGGAGCACCCCGCCCCCCGCGTCCGCCTCCACCGGGGCCGCGACCAGGCCCAATTCCGCCGGGGTCGCCAGCAGCGGGTGCGCGGGCAGGATGCGCACCGTGTAGCCGAAGGGCCCCGTACGGTCGAGCGCCAGCGGGCCCTCGTACACCCAGCGGCCCTCCAGATCGGGCCCCGCGGCCGGCTTGAGCGGGAAGCTCCGCCCGTCCCGGATCACGTCCTGCGGGTCCACCCGGCCCCCGAAGGCCTGCACCTCGACGTCCTCCGGGGTGAGCGCGTCCAGCGCCACCTGCACGCGCAGGGTGAGGGTGGCGCCCAGTTCGGCGGTGCCGTTGACCGGAGCCGCGGCCAGCGTCTCCACGTGTTCGACGGAGACCCCCGGCCAGGCCGCCCGGACCCGCCCCTTCCACCAGGCGAGGTCACGTGCCGCCCGGGCGTCCAGGGCCCGGTGGGCGACCGCGGCCGGCGTGTACAGCCGCTCCACGTACTCCCGGACCATCCGCCCGGCGAGCACCCTCGGCCCCAGCGAGACGAGCGTGCGCCGGACCATCTCGATCCACCGCACCGGGAGCCCGGTGCCCCCGGCCCGGTCGTAGAACCGGGGCGCGACCCGGTTCTCGATCAGCTCGTAGAGGGCGCTCGCCTCCAGGTGATCGCGCCGGTCCTCGTCCGCGCCGAGCCCGTCGGCGGTCGGGATGGCCCAGCCGAAGTCCGGCTCGAACCACTCGTCCCACCAGCCGTCGAGCACGGACAGGTTGAGGCAGCCGTTGAGCGCGGCCTTCATCCCGCTCGTGCCGCACGCCTCCAGGGGCCGCAGCGGATTGTTCAGCCAGACGTCGCAGCCCGGGTAGAGCTTCTGCGCCATGGCCATGCCGTAGTCGGGCAGGAACACGATCCGGTGCCGTACCCGCGGGTCGTCCGCGAAGCGGACCAGCTCCTGCACGAGCCGCTTCCCGCCGTCGTCGGCCGGATGCGCCTTGCCCGCCACCACGATCTGTACCGGCCGCTCCGGGTCCAGCAGCAGCCTGCGCAGTCGGTCCGGGTCGCGCAGCATCAGCGTCAGCCGCTTGTACGAGGGCACGCGCCGGGCGAAGCCGATGGTCAGCACGTCGGGGTCGAGTACGGAGTCCACCCAGCCCAGCTCGGCCGCGGCGGCCCCGCGCTGGCGCCACGAGGCCCGCAGCCGGTCCCGTACCTCCTGCACCAGCTGTTCGCGCAGTACCCGGCGCAGGTCCCACACGTCCTGGTCCGGGATCTCGGCGACCGCGTCCCAGCGCGGGGAGCCGCCGACCGACAGGGCGTCCTCGGTGCGGCCCGCGCCGATCTGGCGGGCGCCGAGCCGGACTACCTCGGGGGCCACCCAGGTGGGGGCGTGCACCCCGTTGGTCACGGAGGTGATGGGCACGTCGGCCGGGTCGAAGCCGGGCCACAGCCCGGCGAACATCTCCCGGCTGACCGCGCCGTGCAGCGTGGACACCCCGTTGGCCCGCTGGGCCAGGCGCAGGCCCATCACGGCCATGTTGAACACGCCCGGGTCGCCGCCGGGATAGGTCTCGGCGCCCAGTTCCAGGATTCGCTCGACGGGCACGCCGGCCAGTTCCCCGCCCTCCCCGAAGTGCCGGGCGAGCAGGGCCCGCTCGAAGCGGTCAATCCCGGCCGGGACGGGCGTGTGCGTGGTGAACACGGTCCCGGCGCGCACCGCCTCCACGGCGGCGTCGAAGCCGAGGCCCTGCTCCCGCTCCAGTTCCCTTATGCGTTCGAGCCCGAGGAAACCGGCATGGCCCTCGTTGGTGTGGAAGACCTCGGGGTCGGGGTGGCCGGTGATCCGGCAGTACGTGCGCACCGCGCGCACACCGCCGATACCGAGCAGCATCTCCTGGAGCAGCCGGTGGTCGCTGCCGCCGCCGTAGAGACGGTCGGTCACCTCGCGGGCCGCGGCGTCGTTGTCCTCGACGTCGGAGTCCAGGAGCAGCAGCGGTACCCGGCCGACGCGGGCCTGCCAGATGTGGGCGTGCAGGGAGCGGCCGCCGGGCATGGTCAGCGAGACGCGGGCGGGGGTGCCGTCGTCCTGGCGGAGCAGGCCGAGCGGGAGTTCGTTGGGGTCGAGGACGGGATAGTGCTCCTGCTGCCAGCCGTCGCGGGAGAGCGACTGGCGGAAGTAGCCGTGGCGGTAGAGCAGGCCCACTCCGATGAGCGGGACGCCGAGGTCGCTGGCGGCCTTGAGGTGGTCCCCGGCGAGGATGCCGAGGCCGCCGGAGTATTGCGGCAGGGCGGCGGTGATGCCGAATTCGGGAGAGAAATAGGCGATGGCGGCGGGCAGTTCCGCGCCGTTCTCCTGGCTCTGGTACCACCTCCCGCCGTTCACGTAGTCATCGAGGTCGGCGGCGGCGACGGCGAGCCGGCGCAGGAACCGGCGGTCCGCGGCCAGTTCGGCGAGCCGGGCCGCGGAGACGGAGCCGAGCAGCCGGACGGGATCGCCGCCGGCGGCCTGCCAGCCTTCGGGGTCGACGGATTGGAAGAGTTCACGGGTCTCGGAATGCCACGACCAGCGCAGATTGCGCGCGAGGCCGGTGAGTGGCAGCAGGGGTTCCGGGAGGACGGGGCGCACGGTGAATCGACGGATAGCCTTCACACGTTCCACCTTCGCAGGGGATTGCGGATCGGAGCGGGCTCACCACGCTGTGCACCCGCGCATCACCCCCGGAAGGCTAGCGAGGACGGGCCTCCTCCAACAGGTCACCCAGGTCCGGTCGCGGTGCCGGCGGCAGCGCGGAGCGGTCCGTCATGCGCGGCGGGACGGGCGCGGCACGACGAGCAGGGGCCGCTCCACGAACCGGCCGAGCCGCAGCAGCCCGCGCTCGGCTCGAACTCCCGTGCGTGTCACGCAGATCCGTGCGGGTGCCGGCGTCGGCGTCCAGGAGGTCGAGGTGGCGCGGGTCCCCGTGCCCCGGGGCGGCGGAGCTGCTCGGCTCGGGCCGGCGGATCTCGGCGCCGGACACGGTGCCGTTCGCGCTGTGGTGCGCCGCCGGGGAGCCGGACGACGTGGCCGAGGCGCTGTGGCGCACGCTGGAGGGCTGGGGCGACCGCGACACCACGTGCGCGATCGTCGGCGGTGTGGTGGCCGCCCGCGCGGGCCTGTCCGGTGTC
>NZ_JBSGZP010000681.1:0-3893 GCF_053611065.1 Streptomyces sp. NPDC054840 | reverse complement strand
GCTCGTCCCCGTCCCGCACGACCGACCGGCCCGGACCGCACGCGTTCTGGCGTTTCCTGCCGGCGGCCGCCGCGTACCTCCTTCTGATCTCCCTGCTGCTGGCCTCGGACACCCCGGTCAGCGACATAGCCCGGTACACCTTCTACGTGCTCTGGGGCGTCATGCTCCCCGGCACCCTGGTCTTCCGGGCCCTTCGCCGAGCGCCGCACTCGCTGGTCGAGGACCTCGGCTTCGGCGCGGTCACCGGTCTCGTCCTGGAACTGGCCGCCTGGGCGGTCCTCGTCGCAACCGGCGCCCAGGCGTTCGCCCTCGCCTGGCCGCTCGCGGTGGTGGTCCCCTTCGCGGCCCTGCCGAAGCTCCGCCGGCACTGGCGTCCGCGCGGGTACACCAGCCCCTCGCTGGGCTGGTCCTGGTCGGTCTCCGGGACGGTGATGCTCAGCAGCGTCTACTTCCACCAGGTCTTCCTGTCCCTGTACCCGGTGCTCCCGGACAAGGAGGGCAGCAGGCTCTTCGGCGACATGCCGTACATGCTGTCGCTCGCCGCGAACGCGAAGCAGAACGTCCCGCTGACCCTCCCCCAGGCTTCCGGCGAGCCCCTGTACTACCACTGGTTCACCTTCGCCCACATGGCGATGACCGACATGGTCGGTCACCTCGACCTCGCGGTGATCGAGTCCAGGCTCATGGTCCCCGCGCTGGCGGCGCTCGGCATGGTGATCACCGCCGTGGTGGCCCGGCGCCTCATCGGGCGAGCCTGGGCGGGTCCGCTGGCCGCGCTGCTGGTCTTCGCGGTCGCCGAGTTCACCGCCGCCTACCCCAATCCCGTTCCCACCTGGACCTTCGGCGCCCCGGCCGTCCGGCTGATGTCCTGGTCGAGCCTCTCCCAGACCTACAGCCAGCCGCTGCTGATCGCGCTGATGGGGGTCGTCGGCGACGCGCTGCGCAGGAGCCGCCGGGACGGCGAGGCGGTCATGGACGGCGAAGGCGGCGACCGGGCCCCGCTCTTCGGCCGCGGGGTGTACGTCCTCGTCGCGATGTTCGCCCTGGCCTCCACGGCGGCCAAGGCGAGCACCCTGCCGGTCACCCTGGCCGGCCTCGCGCTGGCCGGTCTCGTCCTGCTGATCACCACGCGGCGCATCCCGTGGCACGTGGTCGCTCTGGGCGCGGTCCTCGGCGGTGCCCAGCTCTTCGCGACGGCCGTCATCTTCAACTTCGAGAGCTACGGCCTCGAGATCATCCCGTTCGGCAACGTGCGGAACTACTGGGCCGATCCGGCGCAACTGCGCTCGCCGGCGTTCCAGGCCCTCGTGGTCGTGGGCACCCTGGTCGCCTTCGTGCTGAACCACCAGCTGAAGCTGCTCGGCGCGATCCCGCTGATCTCGAAGCGGCGCTTCCGGCTGGAGCCCGTCCAGTGGTTCCTGCTCGGTGCCTCCGTGGCGGGTCCGTGTGCCTACCCGGCCGTCAACGGCTACAACTCCAGTTATTTCACCCTCGCCGCGCTGCCCTTCGGGGCCGTGCTGTCGGCCTGGGGCTTCTGCGAGACCTTCGAACGCGCCGCGCTCGGCGCGCGGGGCAAGGCCGCACTCGCCCTCGGCGTGGTCGCCTTCTCCGCCCTGCTCACCTTCGGGATCTACCGCTACTCCGGCCGCTGGTCGGCCTACGTCCTGCGGCTCGCCGGGGACGAGCGGCGCGCGGTCACCTCCTACTCCGTGCTGCTGCCCGCGCTCGGCCTGGCTGGTGCGCTGGCCCTGGCCGCCCTGGTCGGCGTGGTCCTGTGGCGGCTCGGCGGCCGGGTGTGGCCCGCGCTGCGCGGCCGCGGCGGAATCGTCCTGCTGACCGCCGCCCTCACGGCCGGCACCCCGGGGCTCTTCCACGACGTCCTGCAGTCGCGGGAGGACCTGTGGTCGTACTCGTGGGTCATGCCCGGCTCGCAGGTGCAGGCGGCGCGCTGGATCCGCGCCCACAGCGAGCCGTCGGACGTGCTGGCCACCAACAGCCACTGCTGGGAGCTGGAGGGCCCGCTGCCGGCCGGGGCGTCGTGCGACAACGTCCGCTCGCAGTGGCTCAGCGCCTACTCGGAGCGGTCGGTGCTGATCGAGGGCTGGGCGTACGCGCCGCGCGCCATGGCGCTGTCGGGGGGCTCGGCCGCCTACAACGGCCCCTTCTGGGACCAGGAGCTGTTCCGGCTCAACGAGGACGCCGTCTACCGGCCGACGGCCGCGATCCTGAGCCGCCTCCATGACCGGCACCACGTCCGCTACGTGGTGGCGCACCGCCCGTCGGGCGCCGAGTCGCCGCTGCTGGCCGATCTCGCGAAGAAGGTCTACGACAACGGCCGGATGGCGGTGTACGAGCTGTCCTGACCTGGCCGGCCCGCGACCTGGGCCCGGGGCCCCGAGGCGTCACGCCTGGGGACCCCGGGCCTTCGCCGTCCCCGTCCTCGCCCCCGCCCTCCGCCCCCGCCCTCGCCCCCGCCCTCGTCCCGCCAAGCCGCCGGATCCCCTCCGTGCGAGGGCGTCCGGACGTGGCTGTTCCAGTGAGACCGCGCTCGTGCGGCCACACCATGGAGGCATATATCCCTTTTTAGGGGCATGGGCGCTCCGGGTGTGGCCCAGGCCACTCATGGGCATAGGAGGATCCTCCGGATAAGCTCATGGCGGCGCGACTGCACTGTTCGATAGCAAGGGAATAGCAAGGTGACGGACGGAGCAGTAACTGAGGCCGCGCGCGTGCTCATCGCCGCGGACAAATTCAAGGGCTCGCTCACGGCCGTTCAGGTCGCGGAGCGGGTGACGGCCGGCCTTCGCAAGGCCGTACCGGACGTGGAGATCGAGACCCTCCCCGTCGCGGACGGCGGCGACGGAACGGTCGCGGCAGCCGTGGCAGCCGGCTTCGAACGGCGGGAGGTCCAGGTCACCGGACCCCTCGGCGACCAGGTCACGGCCGCCTTCGCGCTGCGCGAGGGCACCGCGGTGGTCGAGATGGCGGAGGCCTCCGGGCTGCAGCTGCTGCCTGCGGGCACCTTCGCCGCGCTGACGGCGACCACGTACGGCTCGGGCGAGCTGCTCAAGGCCGCGCTGGACGCGGGCGCGCGCTCGATCGTCTTCGGCGTGGGCGGCAGCGCCACCACCGACGGCGGCGCCGGCATGCTGGCCGCGCTGGGCGCGGTGTTCCTGGATGCGAACGGCGAAGCGGTGGGGCCGGGCGGTGGCGCGCTGGCCGAGCTGGCCTCGGCCGACCTGTCCGGGATCGACCCGCGGTTCGCGGACGTGGAGTTCGTCCTCGCGAGCGACGTGGACAACCCGCTGACCGGCCCGAAGGGCTGCGCCGCGGTGTACGGACCGCAGAAGGGGGCCTCGCCCGAGGACGTGGCGACGCTCGACGCGGCGCTGGCGCACTTCGCGGTGGTGCTGGAGAAGTCGATCGGCGCGAAGGCCGCCGAGTGCGCGGCACTCCCGGGTGCCGGTGGCGCGGGCGGCATCGGCTACGGGGCCCTGCTGCTCGGCGCGACGTTCCGTCCCGGCATCGAGCTGATGCTGGAGGTGCTGGGCTTCGCCCCGGCGCTGGAGCGGGCCACGCTGGTCATCACCGGTGAGGGGTCCCTCGACGAGCAGACCCTGCACGGCAAGGCTCCGGCGGGCGTCGCGGCCGCGGCGCGCGCGGCGGGCAAGCCCGTGGTGGCCGTCTGCGGTCGGCTGCTGCTGACCCAGGAGGCCCTGGAAGGGGCCGGTATCCGCAAGGCGTACCCGCTCACGGATCTGGAGCCCGACCCGGCCAAGTCCATCCCGAACGCGGGCCCCCTGCTGGAACAGGTCGCCGCCGCCATCGCCGCCGACGTTCTCTGACGCGGCCGCCTCCTTCGAGGGCCCCGACCCCCTTGCCCGGGGGCGGGG
>NZ_JBSGZP010000680.1:0-3904 GCF_053611065.1 Streptomyces sp. NPDC054840 | reverse complement strand
GCCCGCACCTCCCCCGTGAGGGGAAGGGCGGGCCGCTTCGGGTGAGGGCTACGCCTTGCGGAGGCGGAACGTCAGGCCGAGGGACTCGTCCGTGAACGGGTCACCGTACGAGGCCGCGTCCGCCGCGCCGGACGCGAAGTCCGTCGCCAGGACCTCGTCCGCGATCAGGCCCGCGTGGTCCGTCAGGGCCGTGACGACCTCCGGGTCCTCCGAGGACCAGCGGAGCGCGATGCGGTCGGCCACATCGAGGCCGGAGTTCTTCCGGGCCTCCTGGATCAGGCGGATCGCGTCACGGGCCAGGCCCGCCAGCCGCAGCTCCGGGGTGATCTCCAGGTCCAGGGCGACCGTCGCGCCCGAGTCGGACGCCACCGACCAGCCCTCGCGCGGGGTCTCCGTGATGATGACCTCCTCCGGCGAGAGGGCGATCTCCTCGCCGTTCAGCGAGATCACCGCCGAGCCCGCCCGCAGGGCCAGGGACAGCGCCGCCGCGTCGGCCGCGGCCACCGCCTTGGCGACGTCCTGGACGCCCTTGCCGAAGCGCTTGCCCAGCGCCCGGAAGTTCGCCTTCGCCGTCGTGTCCACCAGGGACCCGCCGACCTCCGACAGGGAGGCCAGGGAGGTGACGTTCAGCTCCTCCGTGATCTGGGACTGCAGCTCGGGGGAGAGCGCGTCGAAGCCCACCGCGCCGACCAGGGCCCGGGAGAGAGGCTGGCGGGTCTTGACGCCCGATTCGGCCCGCGTCGCCCGTCCCAGCTCCACCAGGCGGCGGACCAGCTGCATCTGCTGGGAGAGGGTCGGGTCGATGGCCGAGGTGTCCGCCGTCGGCCACGTCGACAGGTGGACCGACTCCGGGGCGTCCGGGGTGACCGGGACGACCATGTCCTGCCAGACCCGCTCCGTGATGAAGGGGGTCAGCGGGGCGAGGAGCCGGGTGACCGTCTCGACCACGTCGTGGAGGGTGCGCAGCGCGGCCGCGTCGCCCTGCCAGAAGCGGCGGCGCGAGCGGCGGACGTACCAGTTGGACAGGTCGTCCACGAAGGCGGAGAGGAGCTTGCCCGCGCGCTGGGTGTCGTACGACTCCATCGCCTCGGTGACCTCGGCGACCAGCGCGTGGAGCTCCGAGAGCAGCCACCGGTCGAGAACGGTGCGGTCGGCCGGGGCCGGGTCGGAGGCGGAGGGCGCCCAGTTCGACGTACGGGCGTACAGGGCCTGGAAGGCCACCGTGTTCCAGTACGTGAGGAGGGTCTTGCGGACGACCTCCTGGATCGTGCCGTGGCCCACGCGGCGCGCGGCCCACGGGGAGCCGCCCGCCGCCATGAACCAGCGCACCGCGTCCGCGCCGTGCTGGTCCATGAGCGGGATCGGCTGGAGGGTGTTGCCCAGGTGCTTGGACATCTTGCGGCCGTCCTCGGCGAGGATGTGGCCCAGGCAGACCACGTTCTCGTAGGACGACTTGTCGAAGACGAGGGTGCCGACCGCCATCAGCGTGTAGAACCAGCCGCGCGTCTGGTCGATGGCCTCCGAGATGAACTGCGCCGGGTAGCGCTTCTCGAAGATCTCCTTGTTCTTGTGCGGGTAGCCCCACTGCGCGAACGGCATCGAGCCCGAGTCGTACCAGGCGTCGATGACCTCCGGCACGCGGACCGAGGTGAGGGCGCAGCCTTCGTGCGTGCAGGTGAAGGTGACGTCGTCGATGTAGGGGCGGTGGGGGTCGAGCGAGGAGTGGTCCTGGCCCGAGAGCTCGGACAGCTCGGCGCGGGAGCCGACGCAGGTGAGGTGGTTCTCCTCACACCGCCAGATCGGCAGCGGGGTGCCCCAGTACCGGTTGCGGGACAGCGCCCAGTCGATGTTGTTGTTCAGCCAGTCGCCGAAGCGGCCCTGCTTGACCGAGTCGGGGAACCAGTTCGTCTTCTCGTTCTCCCGCAGCATCGCGTCCTTGACGGCGGTGGTGCGGATGTACCAGGACGGCTGCGCGTAGTAGAGCAGGGCCGTGTGGCAGCGCCAGCAGTGCGGATAGCTGTGCTCGTAGGCGATGTGCTTGAAGAGCCGTCCGCGCGCGGCGAGGTCGGCGGTCAGCTTCTCGTCGGCCTTCTTGAAGAAGACGCCGCCGACCAGCGGGACGTCCTCCTCGAAGGTGCCGTCGGGGCGGACCGGGTTCACGACCGGCAGGCCGTACGCGCGGCAGACCGCGAGGTCGTCGGCGCCGAAGGCGGGGGACTGGTGGACCAGACCGGTGCCGTCCTCGGTCGTGACGTACTCGGCGTTCACGACGTAGTGGGCGGGCTCCGGGAACTCGACGAGGTCGAAGGGGCGCTCGTAGGTCCAGCGCTCCATCTCCTTGCCCGTGTAGGTCCGGCCGGTGGCCTCCCAGCCCTCGCCCAGGGACTTCTCCAGCAGCGGCTGGGCGACGACCAGCTGCTCCTCACCGTTCGTGGCGACGACGTACGTGACGTCGGGGTGCGCGGCCACGGCGGTGTTGGACACCAGGGTCCAGGGGGTGGTCGTCCAGACCAGCAGCGCCGCTTCGCCCGCGAGCGGGCCGGACGTCAGCGGGAAGCGGACGTAGACCGACGGGTCCACGACCGTCTCGTAGCCCTGGGCCAGCTCGTGGTCCGAGAGGCCGGTGCCGCAGCGGGGGCACCAGGGGGCGACGCGGTGGTCCTGGGTGAGCAGACCCTTGTTGAAGATCTCCTTCAGCGACCACCAGACGGACTCCACGTACTCGGGGTCCATGGTCCGGTAGGCGTCGTCCAGGTCGACCCAGTAGCCCATCCGGGTCGTCAGCTCGGTGAACGCGTCGGTGTGGCGGGTCACGGACTCGCGGCACTTGGCGTTGAACTCGGCGATGCCGTACGCCTCGATGTCCTGCTTGCCGTTGAAGCCCAGCTCCTTCTCGACGGCGAGCTCGACGGGCAGGCCGTGGCAGTCCCAGCCGGCCTTGCGGGCCACGTGGTAGCCGCGCATGGTGCGGAAGCGGGGGAAGACGTCCTTGAAGACGCGGGCCTCGATGTGGTGCGCGCCGGGCATGCCGTTCGCGGTGGGCGGGCCCTCGTAGAAGACCCACTCGGGGCGGCCCTCGGACAGCTCCAGGGTCTTGGCGAAGGTCTTGCTCTCGCGCCAGAAGTCGAGGACGGCGTGCTCAAGGGCGGGCAGGTCGACCTGGGCGGGTACCGGGCGGTACTGCGGCGGTGTGGTCATGAGGCTGAACTCTTCCTCCGGCGGGGTGTCATTCCGTCCGGAGGGACGAGAGCACTGCTGCTCCCGCGGTACCACCCTCCTTGGCCGCCGGACGGATCCGGTGGCCCCCTCATTGGGGTGCGAAGCCGGTTCTACTCGCCCTACGGGTATCCCGTGCGGGCTTTCTTCCGGCGGCTCAGGGGTGATCCTTCACATCGCGCTCGCCCCCGGGCTCTCACCGTCCCCGGGTCGCTCCTGGCTGCGTACGACGCTACTCGTCCCCGTCCATGCCTTTCGCTGGGGCCAGTGTACGGGCCCGGGGGGCGCACGGCAGACCGGTTTACGGGGGCCCGTGCGGGGGCAGCCGGCCCGGCGTGGCGGGGCTGTGGCGAGGGTCCCGGCGCGACCCCGGTGTGCCCCCGGCGTGACCCGAACGGGCCTGCGGTGGCGCTTCCGACTCGGGTGGGGCGGGAGTGGCGGATTACCAGGGCTCCTGATGGGCACAACGGATGCAGGCTGACCTCGACGGATGCGTGCCCCGTTGCCGCGGGGCCGGTGTCGATTTATCGTTCCGGCACGATTCGCGAGCGAAGATCACATTATGTGAAGGGGCCGCGGCCATGGTGGCGAAGAAGACCGCCGGGAGTACTGCCAAGAAGGCTGTCGGGAAGGCGGCGGTCTCCGAGGACGCGGCCGCCGCCAAGAAGGCGACCGCTGTCCGGAAGAC
>NZ_JBSGZP010000679.1:0-3905 GCF_053611065.1 Streptomyces sp. NPDC054840 | reverse complement strand
GCCGAGGACTCCCGGCGGGACGGTGTCCTGGACGGCGCGGGGCAGTACGGCGATGACGCCGAGGGTGATGAAGAACGCCACCGCGCACGCGGCGAGGCCGACCAGGGCTTTGCGCAGGAGAGAACCGGGCACACCGGTTCAACGCCGGGGCGGCGGGCGGCGATACGGGCGGGCCGGGCCACGTACGGAAGTCGGATTTGTCGCACACCCTCCGGATCCGCGCAGGTGCCCTCCGTGGAACCTCTCCGGCGTAGATTCGCTCTCCTACACGGGCGATACGACCGAAGCCGCCCAAGCCGGCCCAAGGAGCTGCAAACGTGATCTGTTATGGACCGGCCGTGCTGGACCTGTCGGACGAACTGGCCGACGCCTACAGCGAGGTGTTCTCCGCGCCACCGTGGAACGAGGACGAAGAAACCATTCGCCAGTTCTCCCTCCGGCTCCAGGCCGACAGCCGCCGCGCCGGTTTCCGTACCGCCTTCGCGCAGACGCCGACCGGCATCGACGGCTTCGCCACCGCCTGGCTGACCCCCAAGGCCTTCCCCCGCGACCGCGGCTACGGGCAGGTCTCCGCGCAGCTCGGCCGGCAGCGCGTCCGCGACCTCCTCATCGGCGCCCTGGAGATCGACGAGCTCGCGGTACGCCCGTACGCGCGCGGGAACGGCACCGGGCGCGCCCTGCTCGCCGAGATCACCGCCGACGCCCCCGACGACCGCGCCTGGCTGCTGACCGCCCGGGTGGCCACCGACACCGTCGCCACCTACCGCCGCCTCGGCTGGCACGAGGTCGCGCCGCTGCCCGGCACGCAGAACGGCGTCGTCGTCTTCCTCGCCCCGAACCACCCCGCGGCCTGAGTATCGCCCGCACCCCGCCGGGCATACCCCGGGCATGATCACTCGTAGCGCGCAGCGGCAGCTGAACATGGCCACCTACCGTCAGCTCACGCAGGCCGGGATCCCGTCCGGCACCATCAGCGGCCGAAGCCGCCGCGGAGGACCCTGGCAGCGGATCCTGCCACGGGTGTACCTCCTGCAGACCGGCCCGCCCGACACCCGGCAGCAGGCCCTGTCCGCCGTCCTGTACGCCGCCCACCCCGCGGCCGATCCGCTCTCCGGGTCCACCGCCGCGCTCACCGGCGGCGCCGCGCTCGCGCTCCTGGGCATCCGCGACGCCCCGCCCGAGCCGCTGGACGTCCTCGTCCGCGCCCCGCGCTCGCCGGCCCCCGCGGGCCGGGTCCGGCCCTGCCCGACCTCGCGCTGGCCGGCCACCATGCACATCTCCGGTGTCCCGAGCGCCCGCCCGATCCGGGCCGCCGCCGACTTCGCGGCCCGTACGGACGATGCCGATCTGGTCCGCTCCGTACTGGCCAACGTCGTCCAGGGCGGTTGGTGCCACCCGCACGACCTGCACGCCGAACTGCGCGCGGGCCGCGTCGGCAGCCGCCCCGCCGTACGGGTCGCGGCCGCGGAGCTGGTCGCCGGGGTCCGCTCGATCGCCGAGGGCCGCGCCCGCGAGACCCTGGCGGCGACCGACCTCCCGGCCCCGCTCTGGAACGCCCGCCTGCACGGCCCGGACGGGGCCTTCCTGGCCAGCCCGGACGCGTACTGGCCCGAGGAGGGCGTGGCGCTGGAGATCGACTCCGCCGAGTACCACTACACGCGTGACGCGTGGCAGGCCACCGTGCACCGGCGGCTGCGCCTGGAGTCCCGGGGCGTGCTGGTCGCCAGTACGACGCCGGGGATCCTCCGCGACAGACCGGCCGACGTGATCGGCGCGCTGCGCGCCCTGCTCGCACTGGGCGCCGCCCGTCCGCTCCCCCCGGACGTCACCGCCCGCGGGCACGCCCAGCCGGAACTGCCGCTCGCGGGCTCCTACGCGCCGAAGGCGCGGGACACCGTATAGATCGCCAGGCCCGCCAGGGCGCCGACCACCGTGCCGTTGATACGGATGAACTGAAGGTCACGGCCGATGTGGGCCTCGATCTTGCGGGTGGTGTGCTCGGCGTCCCAGCCCGCCACCGTGTCCGTGATCAGCGAGGTGATCTCGGTCCGGTAGGTGGTGACGACGTAGACGACCGCGCCCTCGATCCAGCCCTCCAGCTTCGCCTGCAGACGGCCGTCGGTGGCCAGGCGTCCACCGAAGGAGATCAGCGAGGCGCGGACCCGCAGGCGCAGCTCGCTCTGCTCGTCCTCCGCCGTCGAGATGATCATCGACCGGATCGCCGACCACGCGGAGGCGATGATGTCCTGGACCTCGTCGCGCGCCAGGATCTCGGACTTGAGCCGTTCCACCTTGGCGCGGGTCTCGGTGTCCGACTGCAGGTCGGCCGCGAAGTCCGTCAGGAAACGGTCCACCGCCCCGCGCGCCGGGTGCTGGGGCATGTCCCGCATCTCCGTGACGAAGCGGAGCAGCTCCTTGTAGACGCGCTCGCCCACCTTGCGGTCCACGAACCGCGGGGTCCAGCCCGGGGCGCCGCCCTGGACCGCGTCCGTGATCGAGGCCCCGTGCGTGACGAGCCAGTCGTGGGCCTTCGCGCAGATGAGGTCGACGGCGCGGCGGTGGCCGCCGTCCTCGACGATCCGCTCCAGGGTCTTGCCCATGCCCGGCGCGATCTCGGCGGCCTCGGCGCGCCGGGTGATGGCCTCGCCGACGACGGCCTGTACGTCGGAGTCGCGCAGCACGGTGAGCGCGCCGCGCAGGGCGGTGGCGAGCTCGGCGGTGACCCGGTCGGCGTGATCGGGGTCGGCGAGCCAGGAGCCTAGGCGGCTGCCGATGCCGAGGGCGTGGAGCCGGGCCCGGACCACGTCGGAGGAGAGGAAGTTCTCCCCGACGAACTCCCCCAGGGAGACACCGAGCTGGTCCTTCTTGGTCGGGATGATCGCGGTGTGCGGGATGGGCAGGCCGAGGGGGCGCCGGAAGAGGGCGGTCACGGCGAACCAGTCCGCGAGCGCGCCGACCATGCCGGCCTCGGCCGCTGCCGCGACGTACGCGGCCCAGCCGCCGGCGCCCCAGGCGTGCTGGGCGTACTTGGCGAGTACGTAGACCAGCGCGACCAGGAGCAGCAGGCCGGTCGCGGTGGCCTTCATCCGGCGGACCCCGCGGCGGCGCTCCTCGTCGGCGGCGCTGAACACGAACGCGCCCCGGGTGGGTGGCGGTGGCGGTGGCGGCACGGTTCCGGTGCCTCCGGTACCTCCTGTGGTGCTGCGGTTCTTCACGTGCTCCTGCCTTCCCCCGGGGGCGCCGGTTTTGTCTGCATAGCATCCGACTCCTGGGAGTGGCGAGGAGTTCCCGCCACGCCAGTCCGCTCCCGCGGCGGGTAGCGGTCCGGGTCGGCTCCGGGCCCCGCCGACGCCACTGGGCGGCCGGATCCGCCGGGACCCGGCCCCGGACCACGCCTTCCCGCTCACGCGGATTCCGTGCACCGCGGGGGCTGGTCCGCGGGCCGATTCCGGGGGCGATCCGGCCGGTGGATGTCTCCGGGGCACCGCCGAAGCGCTGCCCTGGGGTGGGGACACGGCGGAGTGTCCCCGCAGGACGAGCGGGCAACCCCGGCCGAACGGCGGAACCACGGCCGCCCGGCGCGAGCCGAGGAGACGCTCCGGCGGGGCGCCGCCCCACACCGCCCACCCCCGCCGGCGATTGCGGCGCGGGGTCGGGGGCAGAACGCCCGCACACCGGCCCGACCCGAACCGCAGGACGCCGAGGCAGACCTCGCCCCTGAGGCAGACCCCACGCCGAGGCAGACCCCCAACACCACCGGCCCGACCCGAACCGCGAGACGCTGAGGGAGCCCCACGCCGAGGCAGAGCCCCCGCACACCGGCCCGACCCGAACCGCAGGACGCCGAGGCAGACCTCGCCCCTGAGGCAGACCCCACGCCGAGGCAGACCCCCAACACCACCGGC
>NZ_JBSGZP010000678.1:0-3910 GCF_053611065.1 Streptomyces sp. NPDC054840 | reverse complement strand
CTCCTGGCCATCGTCCTCATCGTCGGCGGCGGCCTCTGGTACACCTCCGGCGACGGCGGCACGGACGACCGGCCGGACAGCGGCCCCAGCGCCTCCCCGGGCAGCGACAAGCCCCAGGAGGCGGTGCCCGGCACCGAGAAGGCGCCCGGCAACCCGAAGTCGAAGACGCTCCTGAACCTGCCGAACCCGGTTCCGGCGGACATCGCCACGGTGGCCGGCTCCTGGCTGACCGACTCCACCTACATCAAGTCCGACCTCTCGAAGATCGTCGGCTACAACGTCGTCGACGGCGCCAAGAAGTGGGAGCTGCCCCTCGCGGGCGAGCTCTGCGGGGCGACCAAGCACGTCAGCGAGAACAAGACGGCGGTCATCTTCAGGCCCGCCCCGTCGACGCCCGAGAACAAGTACCCGCCGTGCACCGAGGTCGGCGTCATCGACCTGGAGAGCGGCAAGCTCGTCTGGTCGGGCAACGCCAAGAGCGCCACCGGCGGCGACAAGCCCGTCTCCCTGAACACGGTCACCCTCAGCGGCAAGACCGTGGCAGCGGCCGGCATCTCCGGGGGCGGCGCCGCCTGGAACCTCGCCGACGGCAAGTCCCTGTGGCTGCCCAAGATCGACGCCGAGGGCTGCCGCGACGTCGGCTACGCCGGAGGCGAGGCGCTCGGCGCCATCCGCAAATGCGGCCAGAGCCCCAACTACACCCTGTACGGGCAGCTCCTCGACCCGACCAGCGGTGCGCCCACCGCCTCGTACAAGCTCTCGCAGGGCATCGAGGACGCGTCCATCGTCTCCACGAAGCCGCTGATCGTGGCCGCCGACGTCGGCAAGACGGCGAAGAACGCCACCGGTGTCAGCGACCTCTTCGTCATCGATCCCAAGGGCGAGCTGAAGGCCCGTATCCCGCTCGCCTCCGGGGACTTCGCCGGCAAGTGCGGACTGGACGTCGAGAAGTGCGTCAACATGGTGGTCGGCAACGGCAAGCTCTACCTGCCGTCCTACGAACACCAGGGCCAGTCCTCCAGCGGCCGCACCAACGAGCTGCTCTCCTTCGACCTGGAGACCGGCAAGCAGACCACCGACCGCGCCGACGCGGGCGAGCGGTACACGATGTTCCCGCTGCGCATGGACGGGTCGAACATCATCGCGTACAAGAACCCCCCGTACGACAAGGGCGGCCAGATCGTCAGCATCGACAGCAGGACGATGAAGGAAACCCTGCTCATGGAGAACCCGGAGGACAAGGCGAGCCAGCGCGCCGAGACCCAGTTCTCGCCGGAGTACTCCGAGTACCGCTACCACAACGGCAAGTTCTTCATCTCGCGGACGACGGTCAGCAAGCCGTTCGGGACCAAGTCCGACCCGGAGTACCTCTTCGTGTCCTTCACCGCGAGCTGACGCACACCGCGCCGATTCGCACTCCACCCGCTGCGCACAGCACCGCCGAAAGCCCCCGAACGGTCCGTACCGATCGGGGGCTTCTGCACGGTATCCCCCTCGCACCGTCGAACAAGCGTGTAGCTTGCCGGGTCAGAAGGGTGGGGGGTGGTTCCTCAATGGGCGTACGGGTCGTGGTGGTCGACGAGCACCGGCTGCTGGCCGAGGCACTCGCCTCTGCCCTGAAGCTGCGCGGCCACCGGGTGCTGGCCGCCGCCGCTCCGGCGGCGGGCGCCGCCGAGCTGGTCGTCAGCCGCGCGCCGGAGGTCTGCCTGTTCGGCACCGCCACCCCCGCCGAGCCCGGGGTCTTCGAGCCCGTCGTGCGCATCAAGCGGGAACGCCCGCAGATCGCCGTGGTCGTCCTCGGCCCGGTGCCCAGCCCGCGCGGAATCGCGGCCGCCTTCGCCGCCGGCGCCTCGGGGTACGTGCGCCAGGACGAGCGCATCGAGGGAGTCGAGCGGGCGCTGGCCAAGGCCAGGGCGGGGGAGGTGGCGATCGCCCCCCAGCTGCTGCAGGGGGCCTTCGCGGAGCTCCTGAACCCCGCGGCCCAGCCCGACGACGAGGGCAGCCGGCTGCTGCGGCTGCTCACCCCGCGCGAGGTGGAGGTGCTCGTCCGGGTCGCCGAGGGCGAGGACACCCGGCTGATCGCCGCGGGCATGGAGATCGCCCCGAGCACCGCCCGTACGCACGTGCAGCGGGTGCTGATGAAGCTGGGCGTGGGGTCGCGGCTGGAGGCGGCCGCGCTGGCCGCCCGCACCGGTCTGCTGGACCGGGCGCTGCCCTCGCTGCCGTCCGCCGCCGCCGCGCGCGACTGACGCACCGGCCCGGTCCGGCCGCCCGATTTCCCCGTGGGCGCGGAATCGGGTAAGCCAGTGTCCAAGCACGCGCACGTACCCGCGCGTGCTCCCCCGCGAGAGGCAGTAGGCGAGTGAGCAAGTACCTGGTAACCGGTGGCGCAGGATACGTCGGCAGCGTGGTCGCGGCCCACCTTCTGGAGGCCGGCCACGAGGTCACCGTCCTCGACGACCTGAGCACGGGCTTTCGCGCAGGGGTCCCGGAGGGCGCCACCTTCATCGAGGGCCGGATCCAGGACGCCGCCCGGTACGTGGACGGCTCCTACGAGGCGGTGCTGCACTTCGCGGCCTTCTCGCAGGTCGGCGAGTCCGTGGTGAACCCGGGCAAGTACTGGGAGAACAACGTCGGCGGGACGCTGGCCCTGCTGGCCGCGATGCGCGGGGCGGGCGTACGCAAGCTGGTGTTCTCCTCCACCGCCGCCACCTACGGGGAGCCGACGGAGGGCCTGCTGACGGAGGCCTCGGTCACCGCGCCGACCAACCCGTACGGTGCCTCGAAGCTGGCCGTCGACCACATGATCGCGGGGGAGTGCGCGGCGCACGGCCTGGCCGCGGTGTCCCTGCGCTACTTCAACGTGGCCGGCGCCTACGGGACGTTCGGCGAGCGGCACACCCCCGAGACGCACCTGATCCCGCTGGTCCTCCAGGTCGCGCTGGGCGAGCGCGAGTCGATCTCGGTGTTCGGCGAGGACTACCCGACCCCGGACGGCACCTGCGTACGTGACTACATCCACGTCGCCGACCTGGCGGAGGCCCACCTGGCCGCCCTGCGGGCCGCCACCGGCGGGGAGCACCTGATCTGCAACCTGGGCAACGGCAACGGGTTCTCGGTGCGCGAGGTCGTCGAGACCGTCCGCAAGGTCACCGGCCGGGACATCCCCGAGGTGGTCGCGCCGCGCCGGGCCGGCGACCCGGCGATGCTCGTCGCCTCCGCGCGCACGGCCCACGAGCGCCTCGGCTGGACCCCGAGCCGCTCGGACCTCACCGGGATCATCACGGACGCGTGGAACTTCGCGCGTACGCACTCCTCCTGAACCTCCCGGAGCTCCTGGACCTCCGGTATCCGTCCGGACCACCCCCGGTTCCGCACGCCCCCCGCACCCCGATCGGTGCGGGGGGCGTGTGCGTGTCGGCTGTGCGCTGCGGCCGTGCGCTGTGCGCGGGCGCCCGGCGTGCACACGCCGGGTGAAATGCCCCCCGTGCAACTGCCCGGGGCACACGCCGGTACCGAAGCCGCCATCAGGACCTTCGGTGCAGGCGATTTCAAGCCACCACAAAGCCGGTTCACCACGCCCGCGCCGGAAAATCCCTGGGAAAACTTCTGCTATTCGGCCAACCGCCGGACACCCCCGGCCCTACGCTGATGCATGACACCGGTGGGGGCCGGTGTTGATTCAGGGGTCGAGACAAGTCGGGTACGTCGTCCGCTCCGGGGTAGTGCAGAGATGTCACGGCGGCGGCCGGGGCAGCTGCGGATCACCCGGTCCGGGCGCCGTACCCGCCGTTGTCCGTTCCCCTACCCTTGGGGGTTTTGTGGTTCGTATCCGGGTTCTCGTCGTCGACGATCACCGCATCTTCGCCGAATCGCTCGCAGCCGCGCTCGCGGCCGAGCCGGACGTGGA
>NZ_JBSGZP010000677.1:0-3912 GCF_053611065.1 Streptomyces sp. NPDC054840 | reverse complement strand
ACTGGGGGGGGGGGGGGCACGGCTGGGGGGCCCGCCCACCCGCGTTCGGCTCAGGTGTGCAGACGGCTGTTGGTGCCGTCGTGGCTGTCGGCGTGGTCCTCGTCGAACCAGTAGTCGCCGGCGGCCAGGTAGCGGAAGGAGTGCACGCTCTTGCCGGGCAGGGCCACGGTGACCGCGCGGGTACCGTCTTCGCGGGGCACCAGGGTGTGGGTGCCGGGCTGCCAGTCGTTGAAGTCACCCACCACACTGACCGGGCCCGGGGGCGTATCGGCGGGCAGGACGAAGGTGACCTGGGTGCGGTCCTTGAGCTGCTTGCGTTCCAGCACGGAGTCTCCCGGCGGCAGGGGCGGATCGTCGCGGGCCATCCTCCATCCGGCGGCGCTCGGCGAGGGCCGGACACGCCAGGGGAGGTCACCCTCATGGCCCTGCACTGGGCCGAAGTGCTGCATGCTGCCCGTGTCCGGGCGTGGAACGGCCCCGCCGCCCCGCGGTGAGCGGCCCCGCCGACCGGAAGGTGTGCCGACCGGACGGTGTCCCTACGGCCCGACCACGGCAGCCGTTCCCCACAGGCCCGCGCCCTGACGCAGCAGGAGGAGAACGTGCTGGTCGTCAGGCCGGTGCGGCCCGGGAAGCCAGACCAGGACGACGCGGCCGGTCGCGAGCGCCATCTCCGTCCACGAGTCCGGCAAGAGACCGGGAGGAGATCGGTAGAACTCCGCTCCGTCGTGGATCACCACCACAAGGCCGTTCCTCACGACCGCCGACCAAGACGTGACCGGCCGCAGAAGGTCATCGACGACGCCGGTGAAGGGCGCGAGTCCCATCTCGGTGAGCCCCTCGTAGACGGACCGGTCGTCGTGGTCGTCCTGGGTGAATACCAGGAGCGGTAGATCCCCCGCCGGTGTGCCTCGGAATCCGATCGCCTTGCACGCCCACAACGGTTTCTGTTCCATACGCTGCCTACGCTCGTCGGTACCCCTGGCCGAAGGCCCTGCTCAACGGTGGGGCGGCGGGGCGGGAAGAGCTCGCGCCGTGGTCACCGGCCTTCCAGAAGCGTCGTCCCCGCGAACTTCGGACGGAGCACGGAGCACGCCTGCTGGGAACCCTTCACAGCTCTCCGGGGTCCTGCCGTTCCAGAGGGCGCAGGGCCGGGCCCTGGACCACTTCGCCATCGATGCCGAAGCGGGAGCCATGGCATGGGCACTCCCATGTACGTTCGGCGTTGTTGAAGGCGACGATGCACCCCATGTGGGTGCAGACGGCGGACACGGCATGGAGTTCTCCTTGGTCGTCGCGGTGTACGGCGCAGGGTTTGCCACCGGCACGGACGACCGTTCCCTGCCCGGGCCGCAGGTCTCGGACGGGGCCCGTCGTGCCGTCGCCGAACGTGTCCAGGCGGTCCTTGACGAAGTGTTTCCCGGTGTCCCACTGCGCCTTGAGGAACGTCGGTGCGGACTGTACGGCGGAGCCGAAACGACCAGGATCGTAGAGACCGGCCCACCGTTGGGGCGTGCCGCCGACGAGGGAGGCGATGAGCGCCCCGGCCATGACTCCGCCGGTCATCCCCCAGCCGGCGAAGCCGGTCGCGACGTACACGTTCTCGCCGCCGGTCGGCAGTGCGCCGACGAGTGGCACGGTGTCCGTGGAGCTGTTGTCCTGCGCCGCCCACCGGTGGGAGATCCTCACCTCGGGGAAGTGCTGCTCGGTCCAGGCCTGCAGGCGGGCGTACCGCGCCTCGGTGTCTTCGCCGGTGCCGGGGGTGAACACCTCGCCGGTCACGATGAGCAGTCGGCTGCCGTCCCCGAGCGGAGAGGTGCGGACGGAGCGCTTCCCGCCCTCCGTGGTGATGTACATGCCGTCGGGATCCCGATCGGCGGGCAGTGGGCCCGCGACCACCAGGTCGCGGTGCTGGGTGAGCCGGGTGGCGAGCAGGGCGTGGTCGAAAACGGGGTGGTGCGTGGCGACGACGACGTGCCGGGCGGATACGGTCGCCCCGGCGTCCGTGGTGAGTCGGCACGGATCACCGTCGTCGAGTCGGGCGACACGGGTTCCCTCGTGGATCCGGCCGCCGCGCGCGACGATGTCGTCGACGAGCCCGCGCAGGTACTTCAGCGGATGGAACTGGGCCTGGTCCTCGACCCTGACGGCGCCGGCGACGGGGAAGGGCAGGCCCGTCTCGGTGACGAACGAGGCGGTGAGGCCGGCCGATCGCGCCGCTTCGGCCTCCGCGCGCAGCGCCTCGACGCCGTCGGGCTGCTCGCAGTAGGTGAGGGCCGGGCGGCGCTCCAGCTCACAGTCGATGCCCAGCTCCTCGGTCACATCGAACACGTGCCGCAGGGCGGCGCCCTGGGAATCCGCGTAGTCACGCGCCGCTTGCTCCCCGTGTTTGTTCCGAAGGGTGTCGTACACGGAGGTGTGCAGGGCGGTGAGCTTGCCCGTCGTATGCCCTGTGACGCCGCTCGCGAGCCGGTCCGCTTCGAGCACGATGACGTTCAGCCCCGCCCGGACGAGTTCCCAGGCCGTGCTCAGACCCGCGATGCCGCTGCCGATGACCGCGACATCCGCCTCGGCGGACCGGGACAGAGGAGCGAAGGACGGAAAGGTCGCCGTCCGCATCCAGTAGGACCGTCCGGCATTGGGATGTCGGTTCATGGTGTGCGGCTGCCCAGGGAAGCCGACCTGATGCGCGGTGCAACGGCGTACCCGCGCTTGCGGTAAGGGCGGCCCGCGACCGCGCCACGTGAAAACTGATCAGGCCCGCACGCCGCCGGCGTCCAGGAGGCGGGCGGCCGCCTCGACGGTAGGCGGCAGCGGACGGCGTGAGTGCAGCGCCGCCGGGAGCCGTTTGAGCATTCCCAGCAGGGCCTGGCGGGCTTCCGGGTCGCGCGGGGCCTCGGCGGCGAGCCGGCGGGTGTGCTCCACGGCGACGCCCACCGGGCGGCGCAGCCAGGCGGTGAGGGCGGCGTTGCGGCGCTGGACCGCGGGCCGGCCGGGCCGCACACCACCGGTCGGCCGGTGGACGGCCACCACGTCCGGAACGTGGCACACGCCCCATCCGTACGCGGTCAGGTCGTAGGCGAGCAGGGTCTCCTCGCCTCCGAGGAAAAGGATCGGGTGGTAGCCGCCGGCCTGCAGGTAGGCGTCCCGCCGGGCGACGGCGGCGCAGGCCAGGAATCCGAGTACCTGCGGCCCGGGCAGATCGACGGCGTGGTCGAGCGGGGAGGCGGCGAGCTGGCAGTTCAGCGGATCGGGATGGCCATCGGGACCGACGCGGACGCAGGCGGCGAGCAGTCCGAGGCGTGCGTGCCGGTCCAGCAGGTCCGCCGCGCGCGCCAGCGAGCCCGCCTCCCACCAGGAATCGTCGTCGCTGAACGCCACGTATGGCGTACGGGCCTCGCGTACGCCCAGATTCCGGCCCGGGGCGCCGAGATTGCGGCCGGGCGCCAGGAGGGTGACCTCCGGCCGCAGCCGCGCGACGGCTGCGGGGGTCCCGTCGGTCGACGCGTTGTCGACGACGATCACAGGCGGCTGTTCGGGCAGTGCCGCCAGCCGGTCGAGGGTGTGCAGCAGCTGGTCGCGGCGGTTGTGGGTGATGACGACAACGGTGGTGCGGGGATCGGGGGTCATGGGCGGGGGCCACCTCGGGAGGGGTCGACGGGATGATGCGCGAGGCCCACGGGAGGCCGGTCGGGTCGGTCATGGGGCCCAAGGCCCACGCGGAGAAACGACGGCCAGACGGCCGACCGGTCAGACGGCCGACCGGTCAGACGGCCAGAGGGCCGACCGGTCAGACGGCCGGCCGGCCCCTCGTCCCGGGCGATCAGTTCCTCTCGGCTTCCTCCTCTGCCCCGGCCTCGACACCGGCCGAGGGCTCCCCGCTACCGGTGCCGGCCTGGTGGTATCCCTCGCGTC
>NZ_JBSGZP010000676.1:0-3912 GCF_053611065.1 Streptomyces sp. NPDC054840 | reverse complement strand
GCCCCGGCTTCGTACGCAACAGCTCGCTCAGGCGGCCGGACCGGCCTTCGCGGCAGCTCCGGCCAGCGCCTCCAGGTCGCTCCTGCGCACCCGGATCACCAGCAGTGAGGTGGCCAGGGCCAGCCCTGCCATGGCGACGGCTGCGTAGAACGCGGCGGAGATGCCGTGGGCGAGAACCAGGTCACCCCAGGGGTCGGGCAGGAGACCCGTCTCCTTGAAGGTGGCGATCTGCTCCGGGTCCGCCTGCGCCATGAAGGCCGGGACCTGCTTCGTCGCCTCGTCGCGACCGGCCGTGCCGAAGACGGTGACCAGGATGGACAGGCCGAGCGAGCCGCCGACCTGCTGGCTGGCGTTGAGCAGCCCGGAGGCCGCTCCCGCCTCCTTCGGGGCCACGCCGGAGACGGCGGTGAGGGTGAGGGTCACGAAGTTGAGGCCCATGCCGAAGCCGAACAGCAACATTGGCCCGAGCACGCCGGAAACGTAGGAGCTGTCGGTTCGGATGAAGGTCAGCCAGGCCAGCCCGGTTCCGGTGAGCGCCGACCCGACGACCATGAAGGGCTTGGGTCCGAAGCGCGGCAGGAAGCGCTGCGAGAGGCCGGCGGCGGTGATGATGGCGACCGTCACCGGCAGGAAGCCGAGGCCGGACCGGATCGGGGAGAAGCCCAGCACGTTCTGCACGAACTGGACGATGAAGAAGAAAATGCCGAACATCGCGGCGGCGAGGCCGAGCATGATCACGTAGGTGCCGGTGCGGTTGCGGTCGGCGAACATGCGCAGCGGGATGATCGGCTCGTGGGCCTGCGACTCGATGACGACGAAGAGCGCCAGCAGGACCAGGGCCGCGGCGAACGAGCCGAGGGTGATCGCGTCGCGCCAGCCCTGCTCGGCGGCGCTGATGAACCCGTACACGAGCGAGGCCATGCCGCCGGTGGAGGTGAGGGCGCCGGCGATGTCGAAGCGGCCGGGGTGGCGCTCGGACTCGGTGATGTAGAGCGGGGTGAGGACCGCGATCAGTACGCCGATCGGTACGTTGACGAAGAGGACCCAGCGCCAGTCGAGCCACTCGGTCAGCATTCCGCCGGCCAGTAGACCGATCGCCCGCCGCCCGCGGAGACGGCGGCGAACACCCCGAACGCCCGGTTCCGCTCAGGTCCTTCGGGGAAGGTCGTGGTGATCAGGGCGAGCGAGGTCGGCGAGGCGATCGCGCCGCCGACACCCTGCAGGGCACGGGCCGCGAGCAGCTGCCAGGGCTCCTGGGCGAAGCCGCCGAGGAGGGAGGCCAGTGTGAAGAGCAGGATTCCGGCCAGGAATACGCGGCGCCGGCCCAGGATGTCGCCCGCCCGGCCGCCGAGCAGCAGCATGCCGCCGAAGGTGAGGGTGTAGGCGCTGAGCACCCACGAGAGGTCGGTGGTGCTGAAGTCGAGGGCGCTCTGGATGTGCGGGAGCGCGATGTTCACGATCGTCGCGTCGAGGACGACCATGAGCTGGCAGGCGGCGATGACGGCGAGCGCCACTCCGGGACGCCCCTCCCGGCGTGCCGCGCCCGGTATCCGGGGTGTGGCGAGTTGAGAGCTTGTCACTGAGGATCCCCCCCAAAGTGAAATAGTGAACGCATTCGTTCACTGCGGGTCCACGGTAGGAGCCGCGCCGTAGTGAACGCAAGCGTTCACTAAGGCTGAAAATGTGTGCGTCGTACGCGCAACGGGTCGGAGGCGGGGAGATGGTGGGTTCGCGCTGGTCGGCGGCATCGGCGGGGCGAAGGCGGGGTCCTGAGCTCGAACGGGCGATTCTCGACGCCGCGTTGGAGCAGCTGAGCACGGTCGGCTGGAACGCCCTCACCATGGAGGGTGTCGCGTCCGGCGCGCACACCGGCAAGGCCGCGCTCTACCGTCGCTGGCCGTCGAAGGTGGACCTCGTGGCCGAGGCGCTGCGGAGCGGGCTGCCACGGATCGGTGACATTCCCGACTCCGGTTCGATCCGCGAGGACCTCTATCTGCTGTGTGTGAGCACGCGGGACGTCATGCACTCGCGCGCCGGGCAGGCCCTGCGGTCGGTGCTTCACGAATGCGATCACATGCACGCGGATAGGTTTCGCGGGGTCATCTGGTCCGGTCTGCACGAGCCGGCCCAGCGTCTGATCAGGGAGCTTGTGAAGCGGGGAATTGGGAGGGGTGACGTGCGTCCGGACGCGACCGGTCCATTCGTCGTGGACGTCATTCCGGCGATGTTGATGTACCGCGCCAAGGTGTGCGGAAGCGAATGGGTGGATGCGGACATCGCGGCGCTGATCGACGAGGTGATGGTGCCGCTGCTCAGGGCGTGAGACGCGGCGGGGGCGGCGCGGGGCGCGCGGAGCGGGGTTCGTGTCCGATCCCGGCCGGGTGGGAACGGGGTGGGGGTGTGCAGTGGGCTCGGGGCGGCGTAACCTTGCTGGCGCCATGCCGTACGAAGCACCCACCCACACCGTCGAACGCTCCCTCCGTGCAACCATCGGCGCCAAGGTCATCGCCGGGGTCGACGAAGTCGGACGAGGGGCCTGGGCCGGACCCGTCACCGTGTGTGCGGCGATCACCGGCCTGCGCCGGCCCCCCGCCGGGCTCACCGACTCCAAACTGCTCACCCCCAAGCGGCGCGACGCCCTGCTCGATGTCCTGGAGGGGTGGGTTACCGCGTACGCCCTCGGGCACTCCTCGCCCGAGGAGATCGACGAACTCGGGATGACGGCAGCCCTCCAACTGGCCGCCGAGCGCGCGCTCGGGGCGCTGCCGGTGCGGCCCGACGCGGTGATACTCGACGGTAAGCACGACTACCTCGGTGCGCCCTGGCGGGTTCGTACGGTGATCAAGGGTGACCAGTCCTGCGTCGCCGTCGCCGCGGCCTCGGTCATCGCCAAGGTCCGCCGCGACCGCATGATGGCCGAACTCGGGGAACCGGGCGGTGGAATCGAGGACTTCGCCTTCGCCGCCAACGCCGGGTACCCCTCGCCCGTGCACCGGGCCGCGCTGGAGGAGTTGGGGCCCACCCCGTACCACCGGCTCTCGTGGTCGTACCTCGACGCACTGCCCCGGTGGCGCCACCTCAAGAAGGTGCGCCGCAGCGAGGAGTCGATGGAGCTGGAAAACGGAGGCCAACTCGGCTTCGATTTTTGATCGCACGTCTGTGCCACCGACCGGTACGTTTCGTACCGGTGTTTGAAAGATGTCAACTCATGCCTCTCACCCCCGCCATCGAGGAGCCTCAGATTCACGAGAGTGCCCAGGGTCCCCGCGTCACGTCGGCCGCGAGCCGCACCGCGCAGACCCCCCGCCCTGTACCTGGTCCGCGTCCCGCCGCCGTACCGCGGCCCGGCCGCCCCGGTCCCGCCAGGCCCGCACCGCCCGCGCAGCGTGCGCCGCAGGCCACCCCCGGACCCGTTCCCGCAGCCCCTGCCGCTGCCCCCACCGCACCGTCCGTATCCGCGGCGGTGCCGCAGATCCAGCTGATCCCGGCCTCCGCCGAGGGCGCGCTGGACGCGGCCGAAGAGGCTGTCGACCTGCTGCTCGACACCGGGCGCGCGCCCGGCGACATCCTGGTGCTCACCAGTGGCGACCCGCACCCGTGGGCCGCTCACGAGCTGTCCTTCGGCGAGGCCGCGTACTGGGCCCTGCACGATGCCGGGGACGACGTCTTCTACGCGGACGCGGCGCAGGTCCAGCGCGCCGCCGGCCGTCCCGTCGTGGTCTTCGCGGCCAACGGCGGAGCGGTCGACGCCATCGCGGGCGCCCTGCCGGTCGCGCTCACCCGGGCGGGTGCGCTGCTGGTCGTGTGCGGTGACCCGCAGCAGATCAACTCCGTTCTGGGTGCGGGCGTCTGACGCCCTGTACCCCGGCACGGGCGAGGGGCGGGGCGGGCCTTGGGCCGGCCCCGCTGAAG
>NZ_JBSGZP010000675.1:0-3921 GCF_053611065.1 Streptomyces sp. NPDC054840 | reverse complement strand
ATATCAGGGACCCCGAGCGGGTCGCCGATGTCTTCGACGCGGCGCGGGCGGCCTTCGGCCTGCCGGGCGTGCTGGTCAACAGCGCGGCCGCGAACTTCCCCTCCCCCGCGGAGGACCTGTCGCCCAACGCCTGGCGGGCGGTCGTCGACATCACGCTGACGGGCACCTGGCTCATGACCCGCGAGTTCGGCCGCCGCCACCTCGCCGCGGGCACCGGCGGCTCGATCGTGAACATCGGCGCCTCGTACGCCTGGACGGGCGGGCCGGGCTTCGCCCACAGCGCCGCAGCCAAGGCCGGGGTGAAGAGCCTGGTCGAGACGCTCGCCGTCGAGTGGGGGCCGTACGGCATCCAGATCAACGGGCTCGTCCCGGGGCTGTTCCCGCACGCCGACATGACCGAGGACATCCGGGGCGGCCTGGAACGTGCCGCGCCCGGCGCGAAGGACGCCCGGCAGCCCGCCCTGCGGGTCGGCGCGCCGCGGGAACTGGGCTGGGCCGCCACCTTCCTGGCCTCGCCTTACGCCCGGTTCATCACCGGGCACACCCTGGTGGTGGACGGGGCGAACTGGCAGCGCCGGTCGGTCGTCAGCCCCGAGGTGGTCCCGGTCCGCACCCAGCTGGGCCGGGGTCCGTTCACCCCGTAGCCCCGTTGTCGGTGGCCGGTGCGAGGATCGGGTCATGTCTCTCGCCGAACTGACCCTTGACCGCTGGCGTTCGCTCGACCTGACCGCCGCCGGACGTCTCGCCCACGAGGCCGCCGCGCAGGTGGGCGGCCGGGTGGTGCTGCTCGACGTCGTCGAGCACCTGGGCGGGCCGCTGCACCGCGTCCGCATCGAGCGCGAGGGGCGGGAGTTCGCCCTCGTACCCGGCGGGAGCGTGCGGCTGGGGTTCGACCTGGACGCCTGGGAGCCGACGCCCGCGCAGAGCGCCGACTACGCGGAGAGCGTGGAGGAGGGGTACGGGTACGGGCATCCCGACCTGAAGTCCTATCTCGCCGACGTGCTCAGCCCGCCGCGCACGGCGACGCCGGCGACCGTGCTCATGGCTGTGGAGGACGAGCCCCTGACCGGGGCGGTCGCCGACATGCCGGCCGCCCTCGCGGCGCACGGGCTGCGGATACCGGGCGCCGACGAGTGGGAGCACGCGTGCGGGGCCGGGGCGGGCACCCTGTTCCGGTGGGGGAACGAGTGCCCCCTGGACGAGCCCTCGTACGGCAGCGGCGGCGTGCGCCACCGGCCGAACGCCTTCGGGCTGCACATCGCCTACGACAGCTACAGCACGGAGCTGATCGGCGACCCGACGGCGGTGCACGGCGGCGACGGCGGCGAGGCCGTCTGCGGCGGGTACGGGAACCTGCTCGGCTGGCTGCCCCTGGCCACCGCCAACCGCAATCCGTACACGGCCGAGTTCACGTACGGACCGGACGGCGAGGGCATGTACGAGAACTTCTCGACCCGGCCCGTGCTCAGCCTCCGCTGAAGCGCGGGGGCCGACGGGCCGCCTTTGCGGTGTAGCCCTCGCGGCAGTCCTCCGAGGTGAGGGTGAGGGCCGCGGTCATCGCCACCCTGTCGAGGGCCGCCGGGAGGGCGGCATCGGCGTAGCCGTCGATCGCACGCTTGATGCCCTGGACGGCGAGCGGCGCGTTGGCGGCGATCTCCCGTGCCACGGCTCGGGAGGTTGTCTCCAAGTCCTCGCCGCGGACGACGAGTTGGACGAGGTTGAGCCGCCGCGCCGTCTCGGCGTCGACGCGGCGGCCCGTCAGGGCCAGGTACTTGGCCCAGCCCGCACCCGCCTCGCGCGCGATGCGGAGGTCGCCCCCCGCGTCCACCGCCACGCCCAGCCCGGCTTCCGGCAGGGCGAAGACGGCGTCCTCGGCCGCCACCCGGATGTCCGCCATCAGCGCCAGCTCGAAGCCGAAGCCTAGGCAGTAGCCCTGGACGGCGGCCACGACGGGCTGCGGGAGGCGGGCGAGGACCGCGAACCGCTCGTGCACCCAGCGGATGCCCTCGTAGTAGTTGCGGGTGCGCTCGGCCGGGGAGCCGCCCGTGACGGCGCCGCCCGGTGCGGTCACGTCGATGCCCGCGCAGAAGGCCCGGCCCTCGGCCCGCAGCAGCACCGCCCGGACGGACGCGTCGAAGCGGATCCGGTCCGCGAGCAGGCCGAGCTGGCGGGTGGACTCCCAGCTCCAGCCGTTGAGCTTGTCCGGGCGGCACAGGGTGAGGACGGCGAGGCCGTCAGCGACCTCCAGCCGGATCCGCTCCTCGCCCTCCGCGATCTCCGTGGAGATGGTGTCGATCACCGTGTCCCGCACCCCCGGCCCGATGGCTGACGATCCGTCGACCTGACGGATCGTCAGACTAAGGGGGGCCGGTCAGCGGGGGAAGACCTCGAACGCCACGGCCGGGCGCCCGCCGAACCGGGCCGCGGACTGCTCGGCGTTCCCGGTGAGGAAGGTGCGCACATACTCCTCGGGGTCCTGGTCCGTGAGCACCTCGATGTAGGCCTTGTGCTCCAGCAAGGACTTGATCGAACGCTCCAGCCCGGGACCGGCGTCGACCGCGTGCGTCGGGGTGGTGGATCCGGCCACCGCGACCCAGCGCACGCCGTTCCAGGGCTCCAGGCCCTGATCGATCAGCTCGGGGAAGATCCAGCGGTTCCCGGCGTCACCGGCCGCGTCCAGCACGGCCCGGCCGACGGCCTTGTGGTCGGGGGTGTTCCAGAAGCCGCCGCCCTGCGCGCCGCCCCACGTGTCACGGTGGTTGAGCGTGACGATCAGCTCGGGCCGGTGCCGCCTGATGGCCGCGGCGATGTCCCGGCGCAGGCCGAGTCCGTATTCGATGGCGCCGTCGTGGTAGTCCAGGAACTCCACCTCGGACACGCCGACGACAGCGGCGCTCGCCCGCTGCTCCGCCTCGCGCAGCGGGCCGCACAGGGCGGGGGCGATGCTGTCGATGCCGGCCTCGCCGCGCGTGGCGAGGAGGTAGACGACCTCCCGGCCCCCGTCCGTCCAGTCCGCGATCGCCGCGGCGCACCCGTACTCCAGGTCGTCGGGGTGCGCGACCACCGCGAGGGCGCGCGTCCAGTCGGTGGGCATGGGCTGCAAGGCGGGCTGCTGATCAGGTTGTTCGGTCATGTCTCGCACAATAGGCGAATGGACCGTCATGGGCAGGTGGTGGCGCTGCTCGACGCCACGGGGATCTTCTTCGAGCCGGCCCGTACCGCCTTTCCGGGGGCGGAGGAGGTCGCGTGGGCCCGGGCCGCGGAGCTGGATCCCGGGGCGTTCGGGCCGGACGGGGCGTGGGCACTGGATTTCCGGTGCTTCGCGATCTCCCGGCCCGGCGGGCGCTGGGTGCTGGTGGACGCCGGGGTCGGCCCGGCCCGGTCCCCGGCCGCCGCGTGGGCCCCGGTGCCGGGGCGGCTGCCGGACGCACTCGCGGCCGCCGGTATCGCTCGGGCCGATGTGGAGGCCGTCGTGCTGACCCACCTTCACGAGGACCACGCGGGGTGGTCGTCGGGGGACGACGGGCGGCCCTTCTTCCCGGCGGCCCGGTACGTCGTGCAGCGCGCGGAGGTGGCCGCGCTGCACCGGGCGGACCCGGTGTGGGACTGGACGGTGGCTCCGCTGCGTGCGAGCGGGCAGTTGCACGAGGTCGACGGCGCCCACCGGTTGGCGCCCGGCATCACCGTGTTGCCGACGCCAGGGCACACCCCGGGGCACCAGTCGGTGCTGGTGGATCAGGGGGAGGGAGCGCGGGACGTGGTCGTCACCGGGGACGTGCTGGTGCACGCGGTTCAGCTGGGCGACCCGGCGGTGCCGTACTCCCACGAGCGCGACCGGGACACCGCCCGCGCCTCCCGCCGGGCCCTGCTGGCGCGGGCGAGGGAGCGCGGCGCACTTCTCGCCACCGCACACCTGACCCG
>NZ_JBSGZP010000674.1:2221-3928 GCF_053611065.1 Streptomyces sp. NPDC054840 | reverse complement strand
CTCCCGGCCACCGCCGGGAGGGTCCGGGTCCGGCGCTACGTGAGGACAGTCCCTACTTCGGGTCGGTGTCGACGACCGCGGTGCGCTCGGCCGTGGTCTTGCCGCGCAGCGCCTTGCCGAGGGGACCGGCGATGTCCTGCGGGGTGACGGGCGTCTTCTCGCCGGTGCCGCGGGTGATCAGGATCCCGTCGAAGGTGTTCCCGTAGGTCGCCTTGAGCGCCTCCAGGTCGAACTTCTCGACCAGGCGGCCGTCCACGGGCTGCATGCTCAGGATCTTGGGCAGGGACCGGGCGCCGAAGGCGATGGACTTGGTGCCCACCTTGACGGTGGCGTTCGCGGACATCGCCGGCTCGGCGAACTCCTTCATGGCCCGGTCCAGTTCGGCCTGGCCGATGGCCGGCGCCTTGGTGGTGGTCGGCAGTTCGGCGACGGCCGCCTTGCCGGTGGCGACCTGGTCCTTGAAGGCCTTGGTCACCAGCTGGACGGAGGCGTCGACGTCGAGGGTGGTGCCGGGGGTTCCGGGGACGGCGACGGCCTTGCCCGTGTCGAACTTGATCGTGC
Organism: Streptomyces sp. NPDC054840; assembly: GCF_053611065.1. Taxonomy (NCBI): domain Bacteria; kingdom Bacillati; phylum Actinomycetota; class Actinomycetes; order Kitasatosporales; family Streptomycetaceae; genus Streptomyces; species Streptomyces sp. NPDC054840. Next base: position 3,367 of record NZ_JBSGZP010000674.1, on the reverse strand, counting down.
CTTCGGTGGCCGTACCGGAGGAGCCCGCGAGCTCCTGGAGCGCGACCTGGAGCTTCTCCTCGTCGGTCGGCATCACCGGATCGGCGACGCGCTCGTTGCCGAGGAGCGAGCCGATGACCGTGATCGGGTTGTAGTCGCTGCCGGCCGCGTTGCGGACGGTGGTCTGGGCGTCGAGGGTCAGGCCGGCCTTCTCGGGCTTGAGCTCGACCGGCTTGCCGCCGACGCTGAGCTGGATCGGGGCGGCGGCGCGGGTGCCGAAAGCGGTCTGGAGCTTGGAGACGGCCTCGTCGCGGCTGCCGCTGATGTCGACGCCGAGGACGGTGGTGCCCTTGGGGACGTCCGAGTGGTTCAGGAGCAGCCCGGCGCCGTAGGCCACGCCGACGAGGGCGATGATGCCGCCGCCGAGCAGGACCAGCTTGGAGCGGCCCTTCTTGGCGGGCTTGCCGGTGGCCTTCGGCTGCGCGGCCCCGGAGCGGGGAGCGGCCGGGGCGGGGGCCGATACCGGGGTCGGCAGCGGCCCTTCCAGGTCGGGGCCGGGCCACTGCGGGGCCTCGTCGAATGCGGCCGCGCCGGCCGGGCCGGTACCGGGGCCGGTACCGAAGCCGGGGCCGCCGGTGGGTCCGGCGGGGCCGCCGCCGTACGCCGGGAACGCCTCGGTGACGGGGCCGCCGTCGCTCTGGTCGCCCCCGTAGGCGGGGAAGCCCTGGGTCGTCCCGACGCCCGGGCCGCCGGGCATCGGGGCCGCGGGGGCGGGCGGGAAGCCCTGGCCGTAGTCCGCCACGGGCGGCGGCGGGGTGCGCGGCGGCGCGAAGGCGGCGTCCGGTCCGGGCACGGGCGGGGCCTGGGTGCGCTGCTGCGGGGCGAAGCCCGCGCCCGGCATGGCCGGCGGCGTGGGGGCCGGAGTCGGCGTCGGGGACGGCGTCCTGGTGGGCACCGGGTGCGGCGCGGGACGCGGGGCGGTCGCGGCCGGCGGCATCTGGGCCGCGGCGGGGGCCGGTGCGGGTGCGGGGGCCTGGGCGGCGGGCTTGCGGGGGGCGAACCAGTTGCTGGCCGCCTCCTCGGGCTCGGCCGCCGGGGCGGGCGCCGGGGCCTGGCCCTGGGGTGGCTCGGGCGCGGCCTCGATGCGGGTCGGCTGCGGCCCGCGCC
>NZ_JBSGZP010000674.1:0-2211 GCF_053611065.1 Streptomyces sp. NPDC054840 | reverse complement strand
CGGACGTGGGCTCCGGCGCGGTCTGCTCGCCGGCTCCGCCCGAGCCGGAGCCGGGGCCCATCGCCTTGCGCACGACCACCGGCGGGATCGGCCGCGAACCCGGGATGTTGATCCGGATCCGGGTCGTCAGGGTGGTCTCGGTCTTGGGCCCGTCGGAATCGGGCGTGGACGGCTTCGAGGTCACAGAGTTCTCCTCCGGAGCGGTCGCCGCAGCGTCCGTGGACGGGTACTGGCCGGTTCCGTACGGCGGTGTCCCCAAGGGGTAGGCGGCTCCACCGTGCCCCTTGGGCCCGGAGGACGAACTGTCGGTTTCACGACTCAAGGCAGGTTCTCCCGGTTGGCTCCGCCGCCCGTCATACCGTGCGCGGGCAGCTCGGCGGCCCGTCCACCATACTGGCCGCCGCCCGGACGCAACTGACCGGCGGGAATCACGGGTTCCTGATAGGGCCGGTCAAACCCCTCTGAAGCGCACGGCGAGCGCCCGCGCGCATCCCGCGACGAAGCTCCCTACGAGGTCCGACACCACGTCACTTGGCGGGCCGAGCGGCCGAAACCGGCCGATCCAGCGGATCGCGCATCGTGGCACACATCACAGCGAGAACGGTTCCGCCCAAAAGGTAGACGTACACGCCGATTCCGGACGAACCGAGGAGGAAGTCGCCCTCGGGGCGCGGAATGCTGAGCATCACGTAGGAGAGGAACCAGCCGACGGTGGCGCCACCCACCCCGAGGCCGGTCCCGAGGGCGATCCGGCCCCCCAGGAACAGTCCGAGGACGGCCAGCAGGGCGAGCAGCAGACCGCCGGGGAACCAGAGGCCGACCACCAGCCAGCCGGCCGCGCCGGTCAGCGCGCCCGCGACCAGCATGCCCAGGCAGCCGGCGATCCGCCCGGCCGTCGCCGTGCCGCTCACGCCTGCACCCCCGCGAAGAGGTCGTGTTCGCGTTCGCCCGCCGGGACGCCCGGCCGGCCTTCGACGAGTTCGTAGTACTCGCGGGTGAACAGCGGCTGCGCCAGGTCGTTGGAGAGGGCGAAGAAGGGTCCGTCCACGGCGATCTGGGTGGCGTGGGCCCGCATGGCGGCCGCCTTCGCCGCCACGAAGGTGTCCTTGGCCTCGATCTCGGCGGTGATCCGCTCGTCGGCGACCACCCCCGGCACGTCCTCGGGCGAGCCCACCGCGGGGAACGGCACCCCGCCCCCCGCGGCGCGCAGCCGGGCGAAGCCCTCCTCGACCACCGAACGCGGGACGCGGTTCCAGTAGATCTTCCCGATCGTGTGGGGCTCGCCGAGGTCGCGCCGGTACGCGGTCTCCGCAGCCAGTTCGGCGGCGCGCATGGCGACCCGGTGGGCCTGGATGTGGTCGGGGTGCCCGTATCCGCCGTCGGGGTCGTAGGTGACGAGCACCTGCGGACGCAGCTCCCGGATCACCTCCACGAGGTACGCGGCGGCCTCGTCCACGTCGGCGGACCAGAAGGCCTCCGGGTGGTGGTTCTGCGGGGCGCCCGTCATCCCGGAGTCCCGGAAGCGGCCGGGGCCGCCGAGGAACCGGTGGTCGTGGACGCCCAGTTCGGCCATGGCCGCGGCGAGCTCGCCGACCCGGTGGGCGCCGAGGGTGTCGTCGCGGTCGGCCGCCAGGTGGGCGAGCCCGGGCGGGATGACCTCACCCTCCTCGCCCAGGGTGCAGGTCACCAACGCGACGTGGGCGCCCTCGGCCGCGTACTTGGCCATGGTGACGCCGTTGTTGATCGACTCGTCGTCGGGGTGCGCGTGCACGAGGAGCAGACGACGGGCGGGAAGACCGTTCATGGGCCTAGCCTACGAGGCACGACCTAGAACTTGAGGCCACTGATCATGCTCGCCACGTTCGAGGTGAGCTGGCTGAGCGTCGGGGCGATGGTGGAACTCGCCAGGTAGAAGCCGAGCAGTACGCAGACCACCGCATGTCCCGCCTTCAGGCCCGCCCTTCGGACCAGCAGGAAGACGATGATCGCCAGCAGCACCACGGCGGAGATCGAGAGTGCCACGGCGTTTCACCTCCACGTCGAGCGGACATCGGTACGCGTATTCGTGCTCAGCAGGAGTCATACCCACCGTGCGCTACGGATCATAACTATCCGTACCAGCGCATCGATCGAAATCCGGCAGCACGAGGGGCGCATGCCGCGCATGAGTGGGGGCACGGGGAGGCCGGCCGGCGAGGCTGTACGCCTCCC
>NZ_JBSGZP010000673.1:0-3930 GCF_053611065.1 Streptomyces sp. NPDC054840 | reverse complement strand
CGGAGAGAGCGACGGCCGCTCGCCCGGTCGCCGGTCCGGGCGAGGGGTCAGCACCCGTTGGGAGGATCAGGACGCGGACGGGGACGGCGCGGGGTCGGCGTCGTCCGCCTTCTCGGCCGAGGCGGCGGGGGCGGCGGCCTGGGCCGGTACCGCCGCGGGGGCCTCGGGGGCGGTGGCGTCCGAGCCGGGCGCCGTGTCGACCTCGGCATCGGCGAGGGCCTGGGCTCCCGCCTCCGGGGCGTCGTGGGCACCTTCCTTGCCCAGGCCGTTGAAGACCAGGTTGAGGACGATGGCGGCCGTGGCACCGAGCGTCACGCCGCTGTTGAGCAGCGAGGACAGGTCGGGGTCCATGTGCTTGGTGAAGAAGACCGGGACGGTCGCGGGCAGCAGGGCGAAGGCGAGGGAGACGCCGACGATCAGCGCGTTCTTCTCCTCCTTCAGGTCCACCTTGGCCAGCGTCTGGATACCGGCCAGGGCGACCATGGCGAACATGACGGTCGCGGCGCCGCCGAGGACTCCGTGCGGGACGGCGGCGACGATCGCGGCGGCCTTGGGCAGCAGACCCAGGACGATCATGAAGACACCCGCGGCGACCACCACGAACCGGCTCTTCACCTTCGTCATCCGCACCAGGCCGACGTTCTCGGCGAAGGCCACGTACGGGAAGGAGTTGAGGACACCGCCGAGGGCGGTCGCGGCGCCGTCGGCGCGCAGGGCGCGGGCCACGGTCTCGCTGTCGACGTCCTTGCCGACGATGTCACCGACGGCGTAGGTGTCTCCGGTCGTCTCGACCATGGTGATCAGCATGACGATGAGCATCAGGACGATCGGGAACCACTCGAACTTCGGGGCACCGAAGTGGAAGGGGGTGGTGACGCCGATCCACGCGGAGTTGCTCACGTCGCCGAACTTCGCGTCGCCGAGCAGGAAGGCGACGGTGGTGCCGACGACCAGGCCGAGGAGGATCGAGATGCTGGAGAGGAACGGCTTGCCGATCTTCATCAGGATCAGGATGAAGAGCATCGTGCCGCCGGCGTAGGCGAAGTTCTTCGGGTCTCCGAAGTCGGGGCTGCCGAGGCCGCCGGCCGCGTCGTTGAGACCGACCGGGATCAGGACGATGCCCAGCACGGTGATCACCGTGCCGGTCACGACCGGCGGGAACAGCCGCATCACCGTCCGGAACGCCTTGGCCGGCAGCCAGGCGAAGGCGAAGGTGGCGATACCGGCGGTGATCACCGCACCGTAGATGACGAGCAGGGCGGCGGTGCCGCCGCCGGCCCCGAGACCGATGGCGATCATCGGAGAGACCGCGGTGAAGGTCACGCCCTGGATCAGCGGCAGGCGCGCGCCGATCCGGCCGATGCCCCAGGCCTGGATGATCGAGGCGATACCGCAGGTGAAGAGGTCCGCGTTGATCAGGTAGACGAGCTGTTCAGGGCTCAGCTTCAGCGCGTTGCCGACGATGATCGGGACGATCACCGCGCCGGCGTAGAAGGCGAGTACGTGCTGGAAGCCGTACAGCGCGAGCTTGGGGAGGGGGAGCACCTCGTCGACCGGGTGCGTGCTCCGCTCTCCGTCGGTGGAAAGCCGGGCGGCGACACGTGCCATCTCAGCCTTGCCCTTCAAGGTAGGTAAGTGAGAGAAGATCTGGTGGTCCCTGGGCGCAGTGGGTCGCTAACCCGTTGGTACGCCAGGGTTGTCAGTGCGTTCACGTCGAGGCGAATCAAAGCCGCGCCGTGTTGACGGCGCCGTCTTGTCGTGTGACCGGAATTGAACGCCTGTGGGGGGCCTCACAGGTATCGTCGACTTCGACAAACTGTTGACGTTCTGGCCTGCCCGATCTGTAGGTTTCTCCAGTGGTGCGCCGTCCTCGGCGGGGGTATGCGCGCGGGGGTTCGGCGCCAGGTGTTCCTGCCGCGCGACCGGGCACTACAGGCGCCGTGACGTGCGGATATGGACTGCGCGGCCGTTCGGAGGGCACATTCGAAGGCACCGTTCCGGCTGTCCGACTGGTGGACACATCGGGCGTGGAGCGTGCGCCCGCACCCTTCACGGGGTGTTCACGCGTCCCGAAACAGACCCTGTGAGGCCGGATCGTTACGTCGTGGAGGGCCGTTTCGGACGGAACGGGCCCCTCCGGAGTCCACGGACCGGACACGGAACGGCCCCGCGCGATGAATTCGCGCAGGGCCGCTCGTGTGGGATCCGTGGAACACCCCCTCAGGGAGCGCGCACCGCCGACAGCAGTCGGGTCACCTCGTCCGTGTCGATCCGCAGCGCCGAGCCGACCGTCGCGAGCACCTCTCGCTCGGCCGGGGTGTACGGGCCGTCCGCGAGCGCGATGCGGGCCCCCTGGAGCAGGATCGATTCACGGCCCGGGCCGGCCAGGTGCGGGGCCAGTGGTTCCAGGGCCTCGTGGAGCTCTATCGACAGCGCGGCCCCGCAGCACTCCGGGACGTCGTACAGCCCGAGCCGTCCCTCGTCCGTGGACAGCGCCTCCACGAGGGACTCCAGCTGCTCCTCGGTGCAGTCCTGGAAGCCCGCGGCCCGTACGGCGCCCACCGCGGCCTCCAGCGCGCCGCGCGAGGCCGTCCCGCCCGCGGTGAGCACGGCCAGCGCCACGGTGTGCACGGCGTCGCGCAGGAGGGCCGTGAAGCGGGTCGTGGTGAGGTGGTCCAGGACGTCGGTGGCGAAGCGCGCACGGCAGCCCTGGCACTCGATGACAGGCCCCGCCTGCCCCCGGGGCAGCAGCGGCACCCCGAGGACGGTGAACCGGCGCCTCCCGGTCCGCCTGCGGTAATTGCGGTCCCCACCGCAGGCGGGGCAGAAGAACTCCCCGTCGCCCACGGTGCTCCAGGTGGTACGGGTGCCCCAGACCGTCAGCTTCCGGCCGTCCCCACCCCGAACTGGCAGCACGTCGCACCTCCGTAACCTTCCGGCAACATCGCCGGGTTGGCGTGATGTTAGCCACATCGATGGGGATGCGTCAGTCGTGTGACAAGACAACATGTCCCGGGCCCCGGACTTGGCCGGTCTGCGTCCCCCGGCGTCCCCCCACCCCCTGCCCGCCCCCTCTAGGGTTCGCCGCATGAACGAGAAGTCCTGTCTGGTCACCGGCGCCGCGAGCGGGATCGGCCGGGCCACCGCCCTGCTGCTGGCCCGTTCCGGGGCCCGGGTGACCGCGGCCGACATCAATGGTTCCGGGGTCGAGGCCCTGCGTACGGAACTGGCCGCCGAGGGGTACGCGATCACTGCGGTCACCGGTGACGTCGCCGATCCGGAGGCCAATCGCGCGATGGTCGCGGCTGCCGTCGGGGCCTACGGGCGCCTGGACGTCGCCGTGGCCAACGCCGGGGTGCTCCCCCTGTCCGACGTACGGGAAACCAGTCCGGAGGACTGGGACCACGTCATGGCGGTCGACGGCCGCGGCATGTTCCTGACCTGCAAGTACGCCATCGAGGCGATGACCTCGCAGCAGCGCCCCGGTGGGGCTCTGGTCTGCGTGTCGTCGATCTCGGGGGTGGCCGGGCAGGCCCGCCAGGCCGCTTACGGGCCCGCGAAGTTCGTGGCGTCGGGGCTGACCAAGCACCTCGCGGTGGAGTGGGCCGCGCACGGGATCCGGGTCAACGCGGTGGCACCGGGAACCATCCGTACGGAGCGGGTGATCGCGCTGCGGGACGAGCCGGGCGGACCGGAGTACCTGTCGGAGATGACGGGGGCGCATCCGATGGGACGGCTCGGAGAGCCGGAGGAGGTGGCCCGCGTGATCGCCTTCCTGGCCTCGGACGCGGCCTCGTTCGTGACGGGCGTGATCCTGCCGGTGGACGGCGGCTACCTGGCCCGCTGAGCCCGCCCGCCCTCCCGTCGGCCGGCCGGCGGGCGGGTGGACGACGGCGCCCCGCCCGCTTCCCGGAGGAAGGGGGCGGGGCT
>NZ_JBSGZP010000672.1:0-3939 GCF_053611065.1 Streptomyces sp. NPDC054840 | reverse complement strand
GCCTGCACCCCCCGGGCCGCGGCTCAGCCCCGGCGGGCGAACGCGGCCACGTCCAGCGGGGTCCGTACGGACCGCCGCGGCGCGGTCAGGGCGATGGGCCGGCGGAATCCGCCGGACCGGGCGATCTCCTGCACGGTGAGGCGCAGCGCCTCCTGGAAGTCGCCCAGCGTCCGGCGGGCCGCCGGGGTGTCGACGTAGAGGGAGTTCATGTGCAGCCCGTCCGCGTCCCGCTGGAACCACGAACAGACCCCGTTGGCGCGCGCCGACCACACATGGGTGGTGGGCCGCCAGTCGCCGTGGCGCTCCGCCCCGGGGCACTTGCGCATGTCGATGTACGAGAAGAAGTTCACCGGGTACGGCCATGCGCGGGCGGCGAACTCCTCGGGTGCCAGCAGCTCCCACGCCCGCACGAACGGCACGTCGAGATGGCTCATCATCTCGCCGAACCCGGCCCGGACCGAGGCCATGACCTGGGCGAAGTCCCGGCCGGGCGAGGCGTCGAACTCGATGGGCAGGGTGTTGACGAACCAGCCCACCGAATGCGCCCAGGTGTCCCGGCCGCGCTCACTGACCGGCATGAGGCCGCGGTAGACGCCCGGGCCGCCGGCCTCGCGCAGGCAGACGGCGACCGAGGCGAGCACCCCCATGAACGGCTTGCCGTCGACCGCCAGACACGTCTTCTCGAACACCTCGGCCTCGGCGGCGTCCAGGAGGGTGGAGGCCTCGTTGACGATCGGGTACATGTGGCCCGGCTCGACACTCAGATCGAGGGGGAAACGCGGGAAGAACTCGCCGGCCTCCCCCATGAACGCCTTCCAGTAGTCCAGGCGTTCGTCGCGGGCATCGATGGACAGATAGCGCCGGCGCTGCTCCTCGGCGAAGTCGAGGTAGCTGGGGGCGGGCGGCAGTTCGACGCTCTCGCCGCGGCAGAGGCCCTCGTAGCCGGTCGACACCTCGCGGGCCACGATCGGCATCGACATGCCGTCGCAGACGATGTGGTCGAAGGCGAGGTAGACCGTCGCGGAGTCTTCGCGCTCCACCGCACCCATGATGAACAGCGGCCAGGAGAGCGTGTCGATGCTCCGCTTGAACCGTTCCACGAGGAACTCGCGCAGCAGGCCGGAGGTCGCGAAGGTGCCCACCTGCTGGGGTTCGAGGGCCAGTGCGGCGGGGTCGAACGGCTCACAGGCCACCTCGCCCGCCAGGCGGCGGAACGCACACCGCAGGACCTCGTGCCGCTGCACGAAGGAAAGCAGGGCCTGCGCCAGGGCCTGCTCGTCCAGCGGGCCGGCCACTTCGAAGGTCACCGCGACCCAGGACGCGACCGGGTCGTCGGCGGCCCTGCTCTCCTCGGCGACGGTGAAGTGCTTGTCCTGGTTGAAGGACGCCCTCCTGCCCACCGGGTCACCCCTGCCGGCGGCCTCCGCCGCCGTGGACGTGAGCCGCCACTCGACCACCCGGCCCGGTGCCATGTGGTGCATCTCCAGAGGAAACTGCCGCATTCCGTCATCCCTTCGCCCCCGAGTCAACCCCCAGGCCCTAACGACCCCCGGCCCGGGGAAGTGACGAATTCACCGGGGACGGGCCGGGGGCGGGGCGTCAGCCGCAGTTCACGGGGAGTTCAGGCCACCGCGCCGCGACGGTGGCGTCGCAGGAGGTCCAGCCCTCGCACGCCTCGGAGGCGCCGTCGGGACGCCATCCCCGGGGTTCGGCTTCGGCCAGGTCGCCGACTGGCTGCCCGGGGCCAGCGCCGAGACCCCGCGCCCGTCCGGCCGGCGCGGTCACCGGCCTCCGACGCGCCGCTCCAAGGGAGTCGCCACCGCTGAGTTGCTCACACTGAAGGTCACGCTGCCGGCCCGGTACCGGTCGTCGGACCACTCGATCGGGCGGCCGGTGGCCGTCGCGGAGACGTGCCGCTGACGCAGCAGCGGGCCACCGCGCCGGATCCGGAGCAGCCGGGCGTCCTCGCTGCCGGCCGGAAGCGCGTCGATGAGGTGCTCGCCGTAGTGAGCGGTGACCCCCCAACCCTCCGCCAGGCTGTCCATGACGGAGCGGCAGTTCACCGGCAGCGCCTCGACGGCCGCCGCGACCCAGTCGGCGTAGGCGGTCCGCTCCACCATGGTGGGCTCCCCGTCGAGCAGCCGCAGCCGCAATACGGCCAGGATCTCCGTCCCGGGGGCCAGCACGAGCCGGTCCGCCTCCTCGGCCGTGGCGGGTCTGCGGGTGCGGGACAGGAAGCGGCTGGCGGCCCGGTGCCCGAGGCCCTCGGCCCACTGGGCGAAGCTGTTCAGTTCGCCGAAGCTGTGCCGGCGCTCCCGGCGCAGGACGATGCGCCGCGCGCCTTGGCGGGAGCCGATCAGCCCCTCCGCGGCGAGGGTGGCGACCGCCTGGCGGACCGTCCCGCGCGATGCGGACCAGTGCGCCGCCAGGTCGCTCTCCGAGGGCAGGCGCGCCCCCACCGGGAGCTCGCCCGAGAGGATCTCCCTCCGCAGCGCCTCGGCGATCTCCAGGTATCTGGCCGTGCCCGCGCTCGTACTCATGCCCTTCGCCCCCTGATCGCCGTGTGCCGGCGGTGCCGTGCCGGAATCGCTGTGCACCGGTCTCCCATGATCCTTCCAACAGGCTCTGTCACGGCTTCTTCCGGTCATTCTTCTCTCTTCTTCGAGCTGTGCTCCCGGAGACGGGCCCCGTTCACCGTCCGTACAGGGGGCCCGGGCGAACTGGAGCCAACTTGTTCAGACAAGTGAACCCACCTTCGTCTCCGGGAGAGACCGTGCTCAGTTCCTCCGCCCGTCGCGGTGCGGCCGTTCTGCTCAGCGCCGCCGTACTCACCACGCTCAGCGCGTGTGGTGCCGCCCCTGACCCGAAGTCCGGCGGCGCCGACGGCGCCAAGAACGGCGTGCAGCCGGGCGCCGCGACCTCGGTCGCCGACTTCGGTTCCTTGGAGGCTCTCGCCGCCGCCGCGCAGAAGGAGGGCGAGCTCAACGTGATCGCGCTGCCGCCGGACTGGGCGAACTACGGCGAGATCATCAAGGCCTTCGAGGCCAAGTACAAGATCAAGGTGAACAGCGAGAACCCGGACGCCTCCAGCTCCGACGAGATCGCCGCCGTCAAGTCCCGCAAGGGGCAGAAGCGCGCCCCCGACGTCCTGGACCTCGGTATCGCCTTCGCCCGCAGCGGTGCGGCCGAGAACCTCTTCGCCGCGTACAAGGTCACTGCCTGGGACAAGATCCCCGCCGGCCAGAAGGACGCGGACGGCCGCTGGACCAACGACTACGGCGGCTACATCTCCATCGGCTGCGACGCCGCCCGCATCCCCACCTGCCCGCAGACCTTCGCCGATCTCCTCAAGCCCGAGTACAAGGGCAAGGTCGCCCTCAACGGCAACCCCACCAAGTCCGGTTCGGCCTTCGGCGGCGTCTACGCGGCCGCCCTCGCAGGCAAGGGCTCCTTCGCCGACATCCAGCCCGGCATCGACTTCTTCGGACAGCTGAAGAAGAGCGGGAACTTCATCCCGGTCGAGTCCACCCCGGCCACCGTCGAGAAGGGCGAGACGCCCATATCCATCGACTGGGACTATCTGAACGCCGGCTACGCCGACCAGTTCAAGGGCAAGGGCGTCGACTGGAAGGTCGCAGTCCCCACCGACGGCGTCTACGCCCAGTACTACTCGCAGGCCATCAACAAGGAGGCCCCGCACCCGGCGGCCGCCCGTCTGTGGCTGGAGTTCCTCTACAGCGCCGAGGGCCAGAACCTCTGGCTCAAGGGATACGCCCGCCCGGTCCTGCTCCCCGGCATGACCCAGGACGGCACCGCCGACAAGGCCGCCGTCGCCAAGCTGCCGCAGGTCCAGGGCACCCCGGCCTTCCCGGCCTCCGAGGAACTCGACAAGGCCAAGGCCACCCTCGCCGAGAAGTGGGACAAGGCCCTCTCCTGATG
>NZ_JBSGZP010000671.1:0-3944 GCF_053611065.1 Streptomyces sp. NPDC054840 | reverse complement strand
GGGCACCGGGCCGGCCACCGAAGCCTGCGCCGGTGCCCGGGCCGCGGCCGGGACGACCTTCGAGGAGGTCATGAAGATCACGTACCGCGTCACGGACGTCGCGTGCCCTCCCGGCGGTGCGGGAGGTCCGCGACGCCGTGCTCCCCGGCCGGCCTCCTCTCCGCCTCCTCGGCGGTGCGGGTCTCGGGGCTGTGGCGGCCCGGACTCCTCGTCGAGGCCGGGCCTTCGCGGTCATCGCCGCGCAGGCAGGCCGCGGCCTCAGCCCAGGTGGCGCAGTGCGGCCGTCGCCGCCACCGCCAGCCGGGGGTGGGACTGGGCGCGTGTGAGGAGTTCGCGGGCGCGGGGGTCGGCGAGGGCGCCGAGGCCCTCGACGCAGGCCAGGGCCACCCGCCAGTACGGCTGGTGCGGGGAGAGCAGCCGTCCCAGGGTGGCCATCAGGGCCGGTACGGACTCGGGGGCGCGCAGGGCGGTGAGCAGCCGCACGGGTTGCAGGGCGTAGGCCGTGCGCAGGCTGTTGGTCGCGAGGGCCGCAGCCGCGCGGGCGGTACGCGGGTCGTCGAGGACGGCCAAGGCCTCGGCGGCCGCCGCGCAGCGGGCGGGGTCCCGGTGGTTGAGGAGCAGGACGAGGGCTTCGAAGGCCCGGCGGTCTCCCGCGAGGCCCAGCCGGTACGCGGCCAGTTCGCGGGCCCACAGGGGCAGCCCGGCCGAGGCCAGGGAGGCCGCGAGGCCGTCGGGGGCGGCCGTGAGCAGCACCTCGTACTCGGGTGACGGTCCCGCCTCCGCCCGCAGGCGCTCCAGCACGTCGTTCACCCGGCCACCCTAGGGGGACACAGCGGTCGCCGTGCCGGGTTTCGGGACATCGGAGACACGTGGTTGATCGATGATCGATGATCGGTACATTTGGGCGGTACAGGTCACATCTCCGCGCTCTGGCGGACCAGTTACCGGCGAGTTACTGTCGTTTCAACACGTACGAGGGCGGCCTGGTGACGCAGCCGCCTCGTGTCGGTCGGTTCGTATCCACGGTGTGACCCCGGGACAGGGTTCCGCCGTTTCCGCCCCAGGGACTCCTCTTCCCCGCGGGCTCCTCCCCTCGGACCCGCTCATCCCGGGTCCTTCCACCGCACGGCTCTTCCGTACGGCATCCGCGCGCGACGTGCGCCGCGCGCCCCCCAGTCGTCACCCTCTTCCACTGGAGTCCCTCGATGGACCGTCAGTCCAGTCAGCCCACCCTGCAGACCATCGCCGTCGTCGGCCTCGGCACGATGGGCACCGGCATCGCCGAGGTCCTCGCCCGGGCCGGTCGCGAGGTCATCGGCATCGACATCAGCGAGGCCGCCGCCCACCGGGCCGCGACCTCCCTCGCCGCGGCCACCGCGCGCTCCGTCGCCCGGGAGCGGCTCACCGAGCAGGAGCGGGGCGACGTGCTCGCCCGCTTCCGCACCTTCACCGACCTGGGCGCCGCCGCCGAGGCCGATCTGGTCATCGAGGTCGTGCCCGAGTCGTACGAGATCAAGCAGCAGGTGTTCCGCGAGCTCGACGCGATCGTGCGGCCCGACACCATCCTGGCCACCGGCACCAACGCGCTGTCGGTGACGCGCATGGCCGCCGAGTCCCTGCGCCCGGAACGTGTGCTGGGCCTGCACTTCTTCAACCCGGTCCCGGCGATGAAGCTGGTCGAGATCGTCTCCTGCGTCCTGACCGCCCCGCCGGCCGTCGAGGCGGTCACCGAACTGGCCCGCGAGCTCGGCAAGGAGCCCGTCCCGGTCGGCGACCGGCCCGGCTTCGTCGCCGACGGCCTGCTCTTCGGCTACCTCAACCAGGCCGCCGCCATGTTCGAGGCGCGGTACGCCTCCCGCGAGGACATCGACGCGGCCATGCGGCTCGGCTGCGGGCTGCCCATGGGCCCGCTCGCACTGCTCGACCTGATCGGCGTGGACACCGCCCGTACCGTCCTGGAGGCCATGTACGCCTCCTCCGGCGACCGTCTGCACGCCCCGGCCCCGATCCTGGGCCAGCTGGCCGAGGCCGGCCTGACCGGGCAGAAGTCCGGCCGCGGCTTCTACACGTACGAGGCGCCGGGCAGCTCGGTGATCGTCCGCGACCTGCAGACCCCGCTCGACGGGTCCCTGGTGGGCGGCGGCCGTCCCGTCAGCTCGGTCGGCGTGGCCGGCTCCGGGACCATGGCGAGCGGGATCGCCCAGGTCTTCGCGCAGGCCGGTTACAGCGTGGTGCTCGCCGCCCGCAGCCAGGAGAAGGCCGAGGCCGCCAAGGCCGCGATCGGGAAGTCCTTGGGCCGTGCGGTGTCCAAGGGCCGCCTGACCGAGGAGGGCGCGGCCCAGACCCTGGAGCGGATCACTCCGGCGGGGTCGCTGGACGCCTTCGCGGAGGTGGACCTCGCCGTGGAGGCCGTCGCCGAGGACCTGGCGGTCAAGCAGGAGCTGTTCGCGGCCCTGGACAAGGTCTGCAAGCCGGGTGCGGTGCTCGCCACCACCACCTCCTCGCTGCCGGTGATCGCGGTTGCCCGCGTGACCTCGCGCCCGCAGGACGTGATCGGCATGCACTTCTTCAACCCGGCTCCGGCGATGAAGCTGGTCGAGGTGGTCCGGACCGTCCTGACGGCCGACGACGTGCACGCCACGGTCCGCGAGATCTGTCTCAAGGTGCGCAAGCACCCGGTGGACTGCGGCGACCGGGCCGGCTTCATCGTGAACGCACTGCTGTTCCCGTACCTCAACAACGCGATCAAGATGGTCGAGCAGCACTACGCCGACATCGACCAGATCGACGCGGCGATGAAGCTGGGCGGCGGCTACCCGATGGGCCCGTTCGAGCTTCTCGACGTGGTCGGCCTGGATGTGTCGCTGGCCATCGAGAAGGTCCTGCACAAGGAGTTCCGCGACCCGGGCCTGGCCCCGTCCCCGCTGCTGGAGCACCTGGTGGCGGCGGGCTGCCTGGGCCGGAAGACCGGCCGCGGATTCCGTGAGTACGCCGCCCGCCGGTAATCCGTCGGGCCACGAGCCGGATGCGTGGGGAGGGCTGCTCGGGCCCGCCGGACCCTCACGGCGGGCCAACCCTCACGAGCCCAGTGCGGGCTCTCCCCCGCATCCACCCCTCTCCCACCCCCCGCAGGCGCGCTCCCCTGCACGAATGAAGTACTTTCGCTCTATGTCCCAGCCCGCCAAGACCTCGCCCCGCGCCGCCACGGCCTCCGACAGCCCGGAGAGCCCGGCCGGCACCAAGGCGGCCGCTCAGCGGCTCAAGATGCGCCGCGAGCTCGCCGCCGCGGCCATGGAGCTCTTCGCGACCAAGGGGTACGAGGCGACGACGGTCGACGAGATCGCCGCGACCGCCGGGGTGGCGCGGCGGACCTTCTTCCGGCACTTCCGGTCCAAGGAAGAGGCGATCTTCCCGGACCACGACGACACCCTGACCCGCGCCGAGGCCGTCCTGGACGTCGCCCCGGCGCACGAGCACCCGCTCGACACGGTGTGCCGCGGGATCAAGGAAGTCATGAAGATGTACGCCGCCTCGCCGGCGGTGTCGGTGGAGCGCTACCGGCTGACCCGTGAGGTGCCGGCGCTGCGGGAGCGGGAGATCGCCTCGGTGGCCCGGTACGAGCGGCTGTTCACCCGCTACCTGCTCGCCCACTTCGACGAGCACGACCACCAGGCCGGCAACGACGACCCGCTGCTGGCCGAGGTGGCCGCCTCGGCGGTGGTCACGGCCCACAACCACGTGCTGCGGCGCTGGCTGCGCGCGGGGGGCCAGGGGGACGTGGAGGCGCAGCTGGACCACGCCTTCTCGATCGTCCGGAAGACCTTCGGTTCGGGCATCGGCGCGGGCCGCACGCCGGGCTCGGCGCCGGCCGCGCCGGCGGCCGTCCGTACGCAGGGCGAGGTACTGGTGGCCGTGGCCCGCACCGATGCCCCGCTGGACGAGGT
>NZ_JBSGZP010000670.1:0-3978 GCF_053611065.1 Streptomyces sp. NPDC054840 | reverse complement strand
AGCGGGTGCACCGTGACGAACCGCGGTTCGATTCGCACGTGGACGGCGTCGAAGACTCGGCCGTCGATGAAATGCGGAACCGGATCAAAAAGGTCCAGTTCAGTGTGGGTGGGCTCGATGACGCGCGCCGTTCCCGTGCATCGGACCGACCGGAGTTCGGGCTCAGGCGCCTTGGAATGGCCCGGCCCGACAGGCCGCCGATCCGCCGTCGCAGGCGTGGGAGTCCAGGTGTGCAGGGCGGGTCAGCGGTGGGCCGAGCGGCGCTCGGCCTGCAGGCGGGCCACGTAGGCGGCGGCCTGGGAGCGGCGCTCCATGCCCAGCTTGGAGAGCAGGCTGGAGACGTAGTTCTTGATCGTCTTCTCGGCCAGGTGCAGCCGCTCGCCGATGACGCGGTTGGTCAGGCCCTCGCCGATCAGCTCGAGGATCTTCCGCTCCTGCTCGGTGAGGTGCGCGAGGCGGTCGTCGCCCCGGCCGGTCCTGCCGCCGTCGCGCAGCCGCTCCAGGACGCGGGCGGTGGCGGCCGGGTCGAGCAGCGACTTACCGGCGGCGACGTCGCGTACGGCGCTCAGCAGCTCATTGCCGCGGATCGCCTTGAGCACGTAACCGGAGGCACCGGCCATGA
Source organism: Streptomyces sp. NPDC054840 (assembly GCF_053611065.1). Lineage (NCBI taxonomy): Bacteria > Bacillati > Actinomycetota > Actinomycetes > Kitasatosporales > Streptomycetaceae > Streptomyces > Streptomyces sp. NPDC054840. The sequence continues at coordinate 3,356 of NZ_JBSGZP010000670.1, read as the reverse complement.
TCGCGTCGAACAGCGCCTCGTCGTCGGCGAAGGAGGTCAGCATCAGGCATTTGACGTCCTCGTCCTGCGAGCGGACCTCGCGGCAGACCTCCACACCGCTGCCGTCGGGGAGGCGGACGTCGAGGACGGCCACGTCGGGACGGGTGGCGGGAATACGGATCAAGGCATCCGCGGCGGTACCGGCCTCGCCGACGATCTCGATGTCCTCTTCGACCGACAAGAGCTCGTGGACGCCCCGACGTACCACTTCGTGGTCGTCCAGGAGGAATACCTTGATTTTTCCGTCTTCGCGCACGAAGTCAGTTTCACACACTCACCTCTTCCCTGCCGGAGTTACCCGGGATAACGTGCCGTTGTTCCCGGCCCCTGCAAGGCTGTGACCAGTGGTTGTTCCCGTTGCTGCGTTTTTACTAGGAAATCCAAGCAAAAACGCAGGTCAAACGGGGTTTCGCAGTTATGCGGCGCACTGGGTAACGTGCATTGCGCAGGGCACTCGCCGGGGCACCTGTCACGCCTGAATCCCCGTACGCGACGCGCACCCACCCCGTGCGCTCGTTACGGATACAGGTGAGCCGCACTGGACCCCGGAGAACCCGGGTGCCGGACCGACGGAGGAGCACACGTGACCGTGGAGAGCACTGCCGCGCGCAAGCCGCGACGCAGCAGCGGCACCAAGCGGGCGGCAGGCGCGGCGAACGCCGCCGCCGAGCCCGCCGCTGCCACCGCGCAGACGCAGGACGCCGTACCTCAGCTCGTACAGCTGCTGACGCCCGAAGGGGACCGGGTAGACAACGCGGACAACGCGGAATTCGCCCCCTTCGTCGCAGCCATCACCACCGAGGACCTGCGCGGTCTGTACCGCGACATGGTCATGACACGCCGTTTCGACGGTGAGGCGACCGCCCTGCAGCGTCAGGGCGAGCTGGGCCTGTGGGCCTCGCTCCTCGGGCAGGAGGCCGCCCAGATCGGCTCCGGCCGGGCGCTGAACGACGAGGACTACGTCTTCCCGACCTATCGCGAGCACGGCGTGGCCTGGTGCCGCGGGGTCGACCCGACCAACCTGCTCGGCATGTTCCGCGGCGTGAACCACGGCGGCTGGGACCCGAACACCAACAACTTCCACCTCTACACGATCGTCATCGGCTCGCAGACGCTCCACGCGACCGGTTACGCGATGGGTGTGGCCAAGGACGGCGCGGATTCCGCGGTCATCGCCTACTTCGGCGACGGCGCGTCCAGCCAGGGCGATGTCGCCGAGGCGTTCACCTTCTCCGCCGTCTACAACTCCCCCGTGGTGTTCTTCTGCCAGAACAACCAGTGGGCGATCTCCGAGCCGACCGAGCGCCAGATGCGCGTGCCGCTCTACCAGCGCGCGCAGGGCTTCGGCTTCCCGGGCGTGCGCGTCGACGGCAACGACGTGCTGGCCTGCCTGGCCGTGACCCGCTGGGCCCTGGACCGGGCCCGCCGGGGCGAGGGCCCGACCCTGGTGGAGGCGTTCACGTACCGCATGGGCGCGCACACCACCTCCGACGACCCGACGAAGTACCGGCGGGACGAGGAGACGGCGGCCTGGGAGGCCAAGGACCCGATCCTGCGCCTGAAGGCCCACCTGCTGGCCACCGGGGGCGCCGACGAGGCGTTCTTCACGGAGCTGGAAGCGGAGAGCGAGGCGATGGGCAAGCGCGTGCGCGAGGCCGTGCGCGCCATGCCCGACCCGGACACCATGGCGATCTTCGAGAACGTCTACGCGGACGGGCACGCGCTCGTCGACGAGGAGCGCGCCCAGTTCGCCGCCTACCTCGCGTCCTTCGAGGAGGGTCACTGATGGCTGTCGAAAAGTTGTCGATCGCCAAGGCGCTCAACGAGTCGCTGCGCAAGGCGCTGGAGCAGGACCCCAAGGTTCTGATCATGGGTGAGGACGTCGGCAAGCTCGGCGGCGTCTTCCGGATCACCGACGGCCTGCAGAAGGACTTCGGCGAGGAGCGGGTCATCGACACCCCGCTCGCCGAGTCGGGCATCGTCGGCACCGCCATCGGCCTGGCCCTGCGCGGGTACCGGCCGGTCGTGGAGATCCAGTTCGACGGGTTCGTCTTCCCGGCGTACGACCAGATCGTCACGCAGCTCGCGAAGATGCACGCGCGTGCCCTGGGCAAGGTCAAGATGCCCGTCGTCGTGCGCATCCCGTACGCGGGCGGCATCGGCGCGGTCGAGCACCACAGCGAGTCCCCCGAGGCGCTCTTCGCGCACGTGCCGGGCCTCAAGGTGGTCTCCCCCTCGAACGCGAGCGACGCCTACTGGATGCTCCAGCAGGCGATCCTCAGCGACGACCCGGTGATCTTCTTCGAGCCGAAGCGCCGCTACTGGGACAAGGGCGAGGTCGACTTCGACGCCATCCCCGGTGAGCTGCACAAGGCGCGTGTGAGCCGCGAGGGCTCGGATGTCACCCTGGCCGCCTACGGTCCGATGGTGAAGGTCTGCCTGGAGGCCGCGGCCGCGGCCGCCGAGGAGGGCAAGTCGGTGGAGGTCCTCGACCTGCGCTCGATGTCCCCGGTCGACTTCGACGGGATCCAGGCCTCGGTCGAGAAGACCCGCCGGCTCGTGGTCGTCCACGAGGCGCCGGTCTTCCTCGGCGTGGGCGCGGAGGTCGCCGCTCGCATCACGGAGCGGTGCTTCTACCACCTGGAGGCGCCGGTCCTGCGCGTGGGCGGTTTCCACGCCCCGTACCCGCCGGCCCGCCTGGAGGACGAGTACCTGCCCGGCCTGGACAGGGTGCTCGACGCCGTCGACCGCTCGCTGGCGTACTAGGAGACCCGCGTCATGACCATCCGCGAATTCAAGATGCCCGATGTGGGCGAGGGCCTCACCGAGGCCGAGATCCTCAAGTGGTACGTCCAGCCCGGTGACACGGTCACCGACGGTCAGGTCGTCTGCGAGGTCGAGACGGCCAAGGCCGCCGTGGAACTGCCGATCCCGTTCGACGGTGTCGTGCACGCCCTCCTCTTCGAGGAGGGCACCACGGTCGACGTCGGCCAGGTCATCATCTCCGTGCAGACCGGCGAGGCAGAGGCTCCGGCCGCTGGCGCTGGCGCTGTGGCGGAAGCGGCTCCGGCCGTCGCCGAGCCGGCCCCGGCCGCCCGCCAGCCCGTCCTGGTCGGCTACGGAGTCTCCGAGGCCTCCACCAAGCGCCGCCCGCGCAAGGCCGCCCCGGCCCCCGCCGTGGCCGCGCAGAACGGCACCGCGGCTCCGGTGGCCGCCCCCGCGGCTCCGGCCGCACCGGCGCCGCTTCCCGCCGCACCGGCGCAGCCGGCCGGTGAGCGGCCGCTGGCCAAGCCGCCGGTGCGCAAGCTCGCCAAGGA
>NZ_JBSGZP010000669.1:0-3982 GCF_053611065.1 Streptomyces sp. NPDC054840 | reverse complement strand
CGCGTACGGCCCCCCTCGCGCATCCGCGCCCCCGGACCTACTGGGCCCCGGGGCGGACCAGACCGCTCTCGTACGCGTACACCGCCGCCTGGACCCGGTCCCGCAGCCCCAGCTTCGTCAGCACGTGCCCCACATGCGTCTTGACCGTCGTCTCGCTCACGAACAGATCCGCCGCGATCTCCGCGTTCGACAGCCCCCGGGACACCAGCTTCAGCACCTCGACCTCACGCTCCGTCAGCGTCCCCAGGGTGTTCGGAAGGCTCTCCTCACCCGACGGCAGATGCCCCGCGTACTTGTCCAGCAGTCGCCGCGTGATGCTCGGCGCCAGCATCGCCTCACCCGCCGCGACCACCCGGATCGCCTGCACCAGCTCGTTCGCCGGCGCGTCCTTCAGCAGGAACCCGCTCGCCCCCGCCCGCAGCGCCTCCACCACGTACTCGTCCAGGTCGAACGTGGTCAGCACCAGCACCTTCGCCGGCCCGTCCCGCTCCGGACCGGTGATCTGCCGGGTCGCCTCCACCCCGTCCATCCGCGGCATCCGGATGTCCATCAGCACCACGTCGGGCTGCAGCGCCCGCACCTGGTCCAGCGCCTGCAGACCGTCCCCGGCCTCGCCGACCACCGCCAGGTCCTCCTCCGCCTCAAGGATCATCCGGAAGCCGGTGCGCAGCAGCGGCTGGTCGTCGACCAGAAGGACGCGGATCGCCACGGGGTCTACCTCGTATTCGTCGGACGGCTACGGCGGGCCCGACCATTCTGCCCTGACACCGAGATCAGGATTCCGCCGGGCGCCCGACCTCCGGCCCCGCCGGGTTCACCTCCGGGCGCGGGGAGATCACCAACGGGTAGGGCGGGGGAGTGCCGCCGAACTCCGGACACACCACCTGATGATCACACCAGCCGCACAGCTTCGTCGGCCGCGGCCGCCACTCACCCGACTCCGTCGCCTCCCGGATCGCCCCCCACAACGCGAGCAGCTTGCGCTCCACCCGCTCCAGATCCGCGACCACCGGGTCGTACGTCAGCACGTCACCACTGCCCAGATACACCAGCTGCAGCCGCCGCGGCACCACCCGCTTCAGCCGCCACACCACCAGCGCGTAGAACTTCATCTGGAACAGCGCACCCTCGGCATACTCCGGCCGCGGCGCCTTCCCCGTCTTGTAGTCGACGATCCGCACCTCACCCGTCGGCGCCACGTCCACCCGGTCGATGATCCCGCGCAGGCGCAGCCCCGACTCCAGCTCCGTCTCCACGAAGAACTCCCGCTCCACCGGCTCCAGCCGCGTCGGGTCCTCCAACGTGAACCACCGCTCGACCAGCGCCTCGGCCTCCGTCAGCCACCGCGCCAGCCCCGCCCCCTCGTCACCCGCCGGGAACAGCTCCATCAGCTCCGGCTTCGACTCCAGCAGCCGGTCCCACTGCCCCGGCAGCAACGCCTTCGCCGCCGGCGCCGTCCGCTCCTGCGCCGGATGATCGAAGAGCCGCTCCAGCACCGCATGCACCAGAGTCCCCCGCGTCGCCGCCGCACTCGGCTTCTCCGGCAATCTGTCGATCACACGGAACCGGTACAGCAACGGGCACTGCATGAAATCGCTCGCCCGCGAAGGAGAGAGCGAAGAGGGCGCCACAGCGCTCCGCGCATCGGCATCGGCTGCACCAGGCACAGCACCGGGACTCGTCGTCATGGACAAAACACTACGACCCATCACCGACAGCACGCGCATACCATCGACTCCAAGCCCCCTCGCACTGCATGATCGGAGCATCACAACCCGCTACAGCACCACGCCGAACGCGAACAGAACCACACTGGAAACACCAGCACCGAACGAAGGAAAGCCGTGGCAGACACCGACGAGACCGGCGAGCGCGGAAGCAGGCGCTCCGGACCGGGCGGCGGGCTCCTCATGGGCCGCCCCTTCGGCGTACCCGTCTACGTCTCGCCCAGCTGGTTCCTCGTCGCCGCCCTCATCACCTGGGTCTTCGGCGACCAGCTCGACCGCGTCCTGCCCGACCTCGGACCCGTCCGCTACCTCGTCTCCCTCTTCTTCGCCGTCGCCTTCTACGCCTCCGTCCTGGTCCACGAACTCGCGCACACCGTCGCAGCCCTGCGCTTCAAGCTGCCCGTGCGCCGCATCCAGCTCCAGTTCTTCGGCGGAGTCTCCGAGATCGAAAAGGAATCCGAGACACCCGGCCGCGAATTCGTCCTCGCCTTCGTCGGCCCCCTGCTCTCCCTCGTCCTCACCGGAGCCTTCTACCTCGGCATGAAAGCCGTCGACCCGGCCACCGTCCCCGGAGTCCTCCTCGCCGGCCTGATGATCTCCAACCTGCTCGTCGCCGCCTTCAACCTGCTCCCCGGCCTCCCCCTCGACGGCGGCCGCATGCTCCGCGCCGTCATCTGGGGCATCACCGGCAAACCCATGACCGGCACCATCGCCGCCGCCTGGGTCGGCCGCGGCCTCGCCCTCGCCGTCCTCCTCGGTCTCCCCCTCCTCACCCACACCGGCGCCCTCGGCAACCGCACCTCGGAAATCGGCGGCATGAACACCGTCATGGACGCCCTGCTCGCCGCCATCCTCGCCGGCATCATCTGGACCGGCGCCGGCAACAGCCTGCGCATGGCCCGCCTGCGCGAGCACCTCCCCGAACTGCGCGCCCGCGCCCTCACCCGACGCGCCATCCCCGTCGAGAACACCACCCCCCTCTCCGAGGCCCTGCGCCGCGCCAACGAAGCCGGCGCCCGCGCCCTCGTCGTCGTCGACGGACAAGGCGACCCCACCGCCATCGTCCGCGAAACCGCCATCGCCTCCGTCCCCGAACACCGCCGCCCCTGGGTCGCCGTCAGCACCCTCGCCCAGGACCTCACCGACGGCATGAAGGTTTCAGCGGACCTCACCGGCGAAGAACTCCTCGACCACCTCCGCGCCACCCCCGCCACCGAATACCTCGTCCTCGAACCCAGCGGCACCATCTACGGCGTCCTGTCCACCCTCGACGTCGAAAAGGCCTTCGTGAAGGCCATGGCACGGCCCCAGTCCTGAAGCCAATACACTGGTCACATGTCCGAACCGACCGGTGCCGCCCGCCGACGCGGGCCCTTCGAGGTCGGGGACCAGGTACAGCTCACCGACCCCAAGGGCCGCCACTACACGTTCACGCTCGAAGCCGGGAAGAATTTCCACACCCACAAGGGTTCCTTCCCGCACGACGAGCTGATCGGTGCTCCCGAAGGCAGCGTTGTCCGCACCACGGGCAACGTCGCATACCTCGCGCTGCGCCCCCTGCTCCCCGACTATGTCCTGTCCATGCCCCGCGGCGCCGCCGTGGTCTACCCCAAGGACGCGGGCCAGATCCTGGCCTTCGCCGACATCTTCCCCGGCGCACGCGTCGTGGAAGCGGGAGTGGGCTCCGGCTCCCTGAGCAGCTTCCTGCTGCGCGCCATCGGCGACCAGGGCATGCTCCACAGCTACGAGCGCCGCGCGGACTTCGCCGAAATCGCCACCGCCAACGTCGAACGCTACTTCGGCGGCACCCACCCCGCGTGGCAGCTGACCGTCGGCGACCTCCAGGACAACCTGTCCGACACGGACGTCGACCGCGTCATCCTCGACATGCTCGCCCCCTGGGAATGCCTGGAAGCCGTCTCCAAGGCCCTGGTCCCCGGCGGCATCCTCTGCTGCTACGTGGCCACCACCACCCAGCTGTCCAAGACCGTCGAGTCCATCCGCGAGATCGGCTGCTTCGCCGAACCGCAGCCGTGGGAATCGATGATCCGCAACTGGCACGTGGAAGGCCTCGCCGTCCGCCCGGACCACCGGATGATCGGCCACACCGGATTCCTCGTCACCGCCCGCCGCCTCGCGGACGGCGTCGAGCCCCCCATGCGCCGTCGCCGCCCCGCCAAGGGCGCCTACGGCGAGGACTACGACGGCCCCGGCAGCGACCGCTCCGCGTAACGGCCTCGCAGACCCAACACGAA
>NZ_JBSGZP010000668.1:0-3988 GCF_053611065.1 Streptomyces sp. NPDC054840 | reverse complement strand
GCGCTCTTTTGCGGACACGACCCTCAGGAGAGGATGCCCGCGCGGGTGGCGAAGTCGAGCGCCGCGTCGAGGCGCGGAGCCGAGCGGCCTTGGGTGTGGGCCGCCGCCAGCAGCGCCGCCACGGCGCTCGCGTCGGCCTTGCGTTCGCGGGCCAGTGCCGCGAACCGGGCGACGCCATCGGTCAGGCTCCGCTCCCGCGCCCACGGGACGTCGAACGAGGACACGGTGAGTCCGATGAACTCCTCCTCGTCCGAGCCCACCCAGGCCGCTGCCCCCTCCAGTCCGTCCTCCCGCAGCTCGTCCGGGTACGGGATGCGGTGCCACGCGCCGTTCTCCCACCAGTAGACGAAGCCGAAGAGGTTCCCGGCGGCGTCGTCGCGCAGGAGGTCCCAGGGCAGCCAGTCGGGACCGCCCGCGAGGAAGTCGATCTGTTCTCCGCCGACATGGGTGTGGCTGCCGTCGGGGTCCTGACCGCAGAACACCGCGTGCTCCTCGTCCACCACGGTCAGGCGCCACCAGCCGCCCGCTCCGGTGGAGTGGCACCACAGGCCGTCGTCGTCGAGGGCGAACTCGGTTCTGGTGGAGCACGCGCTGTCGACCATGGCCATCGTCACCGCCCTGGCCCAGAGCAGTTCGGGGTGTTCGAGGTCTTCGGGCCGGCTCGGCGTGTGCATCGTATTGTCTCCTCCCGGGTTGCCGGGCAAGCCTCGCACGTGGGGCCGGGTCCGTGGGCCGACGCGAACGACGTACGGCTCGTGGTCCTGCGGACACTCCGTCACACGATGCCCGCATGCTGAGAAGATCCCGGCCCCATCAAGCCTGCCCCCGCGCGGATCCCGCCATTGTGGCCGTCCGGCCAACTCCGCTGCAGAAGGGGCGGGTTACGGTCCGGCCATGCCTTCGAACACACGAACCGCCCCCGCGCCTCCCAGCCGCCGCGCCCTGCTGCGCACCGCGGTGGCGGGCACGGCGGCGGCCGCCGGAGCGGGTCTGACCCTCAGCGCGGCCTTTCCCGCCTTCGCCACCTCGCGGGATGTGGAGAGCTCCGAGACCGTCACCACACCCGCGCAGGCCCTGCGTCGGCCGGCGGCCGGCGACCAGCACGTACGCACCCTGGCCTGACGGCGGTGCCGCCGGTGCGGGCCCATCCCGGTCGAGCCTCCGACCGGGATGGGCAGCGGTTCACGAGCTTCAGGCGTTGGCGCAGACGTTGCCGGCAGTCGGGGTGAGCGCGCCGATCAGGTTGATGCTGTTGCCGCAAAGGTTGATCGGAACGTGGACCGGGATCTGGATCAGGTTGCCCGAAAGCACACCGGGCGAGCTGGCCGCGATGCCCTCCGCGGTGGCGTCCGCCGACGCCGAGGACGCACCGCCGATGACCGCCAGGCCGAGCACCAGGGCCAGACCCGCACTCTTCAGAACACGCGACACGTGACATCTCCTTGTAACCGCACAGCGGTGCCGGAGCACCGCACGGCCCCGAGCGGGGTCGTCGCCCTTTCCTTCGGCAGCTGACGGCCTCCCGGCCTGGGTCCGGGCGCCTGGTTCCCTCGAATAGGTGGCGCCGCGACTCCGTTCGGGGGTACAGGAGCGCCGTCGAGCCCCGGCGACCCGGCCCCAGGTCGGTCGCAGAGCCCACCGGCGCCTGCGTAGCCTGCACCGGTGACGCTCTCAGACCTCTTGTCCCAGGCTCTGCACGCTCCTTCCGATCCGCCGCTCCGACCGCTTCCGTCCCCGGTGGTGGACCTGCTCCGGTCCCTCGAAGCACCTCCGCGGCTGGCCGCCCATCTCCGTGCCGTCCATGACGTGGCGGTCCAACTGGTCGAATGGACGGAGCATCGCCATCCGCAGATAGCCGTCGACCGCGCGGCCGTTCTCTTCGGGGCGGCGACCCATGACATCGGCAAGGCCGTGCACACGGCCGAGCTGTCCGAGCCCGGGTCCTCGCACGAGGAGGCGGGCCGCGAGCTGCTGCTGGCCCGCGGGTTCGGCCCGGACCTGGCCCGCTTCGCCGGTACCCATGCCTCATGGGCCGCTCCTGGTACGACTCTTAGGACCTGCTGGTGAGCACGGCTGACAAGGTGTGGAAGAACAAGCGCCTCCAAGAGCTCGAAGACCTCGTGATCTCGCGCCTCGTGCACGCGACGGGCGGACAGCGCTGGGAGGAGTACCTCGCGCTCGACGATCTCCTCACGCGCATCGGCGACGGAGCCGACGGCCGGCTCGCCTACCAGGCGTCCTTCCCGGTGCACCGCTGACGGCATTTCTTAGCATCAGAGGTCAACTATTCGTCCGGTCGCCGCCAGGACGACTACAAAGGTCGGGACCGAGCCGATCCCGTCGACGGGGATGATGCCACCCGTCGGCGACCGGAATGATGTCTAAGGCGGTGGATGCGCGTGCGTAGATGCGGCAGACTCGAATTGATAGCGGTCAGATTACTTCCGGAGAGACCGAGTTCAGACTCCTTCGCCTGACGCGGTCGGCCCCGCCGCAACCTGTTCCGACGGGCCGTGCAGGGCTGACTCGGACGCAGGGAGGAGGGATTCCCCGACCTCCTCCCTGCGTATGCGGCCGCGCGTTCTGCCCATCGAATTCCCAGCCGCTCGGCACAGGCCCCGCCACGGCCTGGTGCAGGCCGCCTACGTGCGGCGTTCGGGGATCCCCGCCTCGGGCTGCATCGTGGCCGAAGCGATGATGCGGCTGCGGCCCCACCCCGTTCCGACGTGCACCGCACGCGGAATTGCGCCGGTTTCGGAACGGCTCTGTGGAACACAGCCGGAATCAGTCTCCCGAGATTTTTCAAATGGGCACCCATCCAAAGGCGTTGGGGCACCGAAGGAGGAGCGAGAGCCTCTCCAGGGCCTCGTGTAAATCCCGTACGATCTGCGATTCCCGTCCTGGGGATCCACGGAACAGGAGCGAATGTGATAGTCAAGCGCGCCGGTCGCCACGTGGCTCTCGCCGCCATACCCGCAGCCGTGGTCCTGACCCTCGGCCTTTCCGGACCAGCTCTCGCCGAGGGCGGAAAGGCGTACCAGATCGACCTTGCGCAGCTGAACGCATCAGGCTCCAGCGGTACGGTCATGCTCAGCCTCAAGGGCAATCAGCTGACCGTGCAGATCGAGTCCAAGGGCATGGTGCCGGGGCAGCCGTCGGCCCAGCATCTGCACGGTTCGACCAAGGGCCACGACTTCCACTGCCCGGACGCGACCGACGACACCGACGGCGACGGGGTCCTCAGCAACACCGAGGCCACCCATGACTACGGCGACATCAACATCTCGCTCACCACGGGCGGGGACACCAAGCCCACCAGCGGCCTCGACGTGTTGCGCATGCCGGTCGCCGACGCGCAGGGCACGATCCGCTACAAGCGGACGATCGCCGTCGGCAAGGACGTGGTCGACCACATCAAGGACCTGCACGTCGTCCAGCACGGCATCGACCGCAACAAGAACAAGAAGTACGACTTCGAGGGTGCGGGCAAGAGCGAGCTCGACCCGAAGCTGCCCCAGGAGGCCACGGCCCCGACCAACTGCGGTGAGGTCAAGGGCGCGGCCGTGGGATCGGTGCCCGTAGGCGGCATCGAGACCGGAGGCGGTTCGGCGGAGCACGCGGCGGCGCCGGTGACGGTGCGCGACGGTGTGGCGATCACCGTACTCGCGGTCGTGGCGGGTGCGGTGATCATCGGGCGGAAGCGGGCCGGTCTCGGCTCCGTCCGCAGGGAGAGCACCGGAGGCGGCGCGTGAAGCCGGCCCTCACGCGGTCGCGCCGCCGGACGCTGGGCCCGCTGGCGGCCGTCGCCCTCGCGGGGCTCCTCCTCGCCGGGTGCGGCGGCCAGAACGCGGCGAAGCCCCCCGCCCCGGCGGGGCAGAACCTCCAAGGCGGGGCGCCGGCCGCCGCGGACGCCGCTCCCACCGGCAAGGCGCCCGCAGCCGGATCGCAGAGCGGTGGGAGCACGGGTACGGACACGGGCGCGGGTGCC